>JBBRID010000364.1:0-4384 GCA_038221635.1 Burkholderiales bacterium | reverse complement strand
TCGTCGAAGGCATGACCACACCGGTGACTGGCCGGATTGCCCGCATTGCGCCAGCCGCCGAACCGGGCACACGTTCGATTGGTGTGACCGTCGAGCTGAGCAATCCCAAAGAGGTGTTGCGCGCGGGTCAGTATGCCGTCGCGCATGTGGTCTTGGCCGACGCGACCGAGCGGCTCACTTTGCCGCAAGTGGCCGTTGGCAACAACGGCGGCCAGGCCCATGTCTGGGTGATCGAGAACGGCGCGCTCGGGCACCGCGCCGTCACGCTCGGACGCACTGATCCGCGGGCGGGCCGGGTCGAGATCTTGCAAGGTGTTGATGCGCAGACAGTCGTATTGGCAGCGCGTTACAACGAATTGAAGGAAGGTCGCAAGGCGCTCGTCGTCAGCACCCGCCCGGCCTCGATAGCAGCGTCTGGGGCGGCGTCAGTGGCGGCCAGTTCGTTGCCGGCGTCGGCCAGCGCGCCGCGCTCGGAATAAGGCGCCGCGCCATGTGGATAACCCGCGTTTCGATCAACAACCCCGTGTTTGCGACCATGGTGATGGTCGCCCTGTGTGTGCTCGGCCTGTTTGCCTACGCCAAGCTCGGCGTCGAGCAAATGCCCGATGTCTCGCCGCCGGTGGCATTCATCGACATCCTCTATCCCGGCGCCAGCCCGGAGGCGGTCGAACGTGAAGTGACCAAGATCGTCGAAGACTCGGTCAACAGCGTGGCCGGTGTCAAGCGCATCACCTCGCGCAGCTTCGAGGGCCGCAGCCAGACCAGCGTGGAGTTCAGCCTCGACGCCGACATGTCGCGCGCGATCCAGGAAGTACGCGACCGCGTGGCCGCCGCGCAGGCGGCCTTTCCACGCGACGCCAAGGCGCCACTGATCGCGCGCTTCGACAACGACAACAGCCAGCCGATCGTCAACGTCGCCCTGGTCTCGAAGACGCGCAGCGCACGCGAGCTGTCGTTCATTGGTGAAAACAGCGTCGGCAAGCGATTGCAGCGCGTCGAGGGGGTTGCGCGGGTCGAAATCAACGGCCTCGCCAAGCGCGAGGTACGGATCGACCTCGACCCGGCTCGGCTGCGTGCCTTCCGCGTCACCCCGGCGCAGATCGCCGCCAGCTTGCGCGAAGCCAACGCCGATCAGCCAGTCGGCCTGTTGTCGAATGCGAAGGAAGACACGATTCTGCGCGTCGAAGGTCGGGTGCACGATCCACGCCGCTTCGAAGATGTGATCGTCGCCCATCGCAACGGGTTGCCGCTGAAGCTGGGCGATCTGGGCAAACTGGTCGAGCGCGAACGAGAGCCCGATACGCTGGCGCGCATCAACGGCCAGCGCGCAGTCAACTTCAACATCTTCAAGCAGCAGGACGCCAACATCGTTGCTACCGGCGATGCAATCAAGACTGCGTTGGACGAAATACGCAAGTCCTTGCCGAGCGATGTCGAACTGCGGTTGATCTTTGCCAACAGTGATTTCGTCAAGGGATCACTGACCGGACTGCAACACACGCTGATCGAAGGTGCTTTGCTGACGGTGGCGATCGTCTTCCTGTTTCTGCACTCGTGGCGCAGCACCGTGATCACCGGCCTGACGCTGCCGATCTCGGTGATCTCGAGCTTCATCGCCGTCTATGCCTTGGGTTTTACCTTGAACTTCATGACGATGATGGCTTTGTCGCTGTGCATCGGCTTGCTGATCGATGACGCCATCGTGGTACGCGAGAACATCGTGCGCCATGTCGGCATGGGCAAGGATCACTTGCGCGCGGCGCGTGAAGGCACCGACGAGATCGGGCTGGCGGTGATGGCAACCACGTTCGCGATCTGCGCGGTATTCGTGCCGGTCGCATTCATGGGCGGCATCGTGGGCAAGTTCTTTTTCCCGTTCGGCATCACCGTCACGGTGGCGGTGCTGGTATCACTGTTCGTCAGCTTCACGCTCGACCCGATGTTGTCGGCGATCTGGAAGGACCCTCCGGCCACGCGACTGATGTCGATCTGGGGCGTCGGCCATGCGATCCGTGCCACCGATCGGGCAATGGACCGCCTCCACCAGCTGTATGAACAGGTGATCAGATGGTCATTCAGCCCGCGCCGCTGGCAATTGCCGCTGCCGGCCTGGGGCCGCCCTTTCGATGCCAAAACCCTGCGCGACCCGACTCAGCCCCGACAGTGGCGGCGCGCCACGCTGACGCCTCGTTGCGTGATCCTTGGCGCCGGCATCGCCAGCTTCGTCTGCGCGCTGGCATTGGCGCCACTGGTCGGCAGCGAATTCATTCCGCAAACCGACCAGGGCTTCACGCAGTTGTCGATCCGCATGCCGGTGGGCTCCAGCCTCGAGCGCAGCGACGCCAAGGTGCGGCAGGTCGAGGCGGTGGTCGCGGCGTTCCCGGAAGTGCGCAATGTCGCGACCAGCATCGGCGGCACCGGCAACGGCCTGTCGGTTGGCCGCAACCAGGCATCGATCAACATCGGCCTGGTCGAGCGCAGCACGCGCAGTCGCAGCCAGAAGGAGATCGAGGATGCGATCCGCGAGCAGATCGCAAGCATTCCCGGCATCGAGGTCTCGGTCGGATTCGACCGGCCGATCTATGTCGCCATCCTTGGCGACGATGCCGAAGGTCTGGCGCGCATCGCCCGCGAGTTTACCGACAGCGTCAAGAAGATCCCGGGCATCACCGATGTCGAACTGTCGGTCAAGCCAGGCCTTCCCGCGTACGCGGTGCGCCTGCGTCCCGGCGCGGTTCGCGAACTGGGCATCACGGCGCCACAGCTGGCGGCCAACTTGCGAGCCTACGTCAACGGCGAGGTCGCCACCTACTGGACGACCCCGACCGGCGACCAGGTCGAGGTGCTGCTGCGGCTTCCGGAAACGATGCGCGAGCGCGTCGATCAACTGCGTGATCTGCCGGTGGCCTTCGCCAGCGACGGCACGCCGATTTCGCTGGGCAGCGTCGCGAGCATCGACTCGGTCGTCAACCCGGAAGTGATTCGGCGCCAGAACCTGCAACGGCGAGAGGCGATCTTCGCCGGTGTGAAAGGCCGGCCGACTGGTGATGTCGGCGCCGATGTGCAGAAGCTGGTGAAACAGACCACGCTACCGCCGGGATTCAGCTTCGATGTCGGCGGTGCGACGCAGGAGCAGGAGAAAGCATTTGGCGCAATGCTCGGTGCAATGGCGCTGGCGGTGATCTTCATCTACATCGTGCTGGCCAGCCAGTTCGGCAGTTTCGTGCAACCGATCGCCATCATGGCATCGCTGCCCCTGGCCCTGATCGGCGTGATGCTCGCGCTGCTGCTGTGGCGCAGCACGCTGAACGTCTTTTCGATGATCGGCCTGGTGATGCTGATGGGGCTGGTGACGAAGAATGCGATCCTGTTGGTCGACTTCGCCAACCAAGCGCGCCGCGCCGGTGCAACCGTGCAAGAGGCGCTGCTGCAGGCGGGCCTGATCCGATTGCGGCCGATCATCATGACCACCGCGGCGATGGTGTTCGGCATGTTGCCGCTGGCCCTCGCGCTGAACGATGGCGGCGAAATCCAGGCGCCGATGGGGCGCGCCATCATCGGCGGTGTCATCACCAGCACCTTGCTGACCTTGGTGGTGGTGCCGGTGCTCTACAGCTATTTGGTGCGGGACCGCCGGGCGACGGTGCCAACGTCGGTGCAAACTGCGGGTGGCGGCGGGCCGATGCCAGCGACGGCCGATCGCCATTGAGGTGATCGGCTCAGCAACGCAGAAGGCCGGACCGTTTCTGCCGCAGCCTCAGGTGCCGCGTCGCTGCCGCAGCATCTGATTCCAGCTGCGCAGGCGTTCGTCGCCATCGCTTGCATCCGACCCCGAGGTGCTGGCGATCAACTGGTCGAGCAGGATCTGCTGATCGGTGTTCAGAGTGTTGGGGAAAATCGGGTCGATCGTGACCAACTGATCGCCAGGACGGCCGCGACGCTCGATTGGAAAACCTCGCCCCTTCAGCCGGTAGACGAGCCGATCGCGATCGAGCCACAGGCCGTGCACGCCATCGACGGTCGGTACATCGACCTGCCGATTGCCGATCCATGCAAAGCCGTCGACCGGCATCGCGCAGCGGATGGTTCCGTCATCGTCGAGCCGCAGAAATTGATGGTCCTGAATTTCGATCCGGATTTTCAGATCACCGAGCCTGGCCTTCGATTTCAGCCGCCGGCAATCGACCCGCAACAAATCGTCGTTGCGCACGCCGGCGGGAATCCGCGCCGAGACCTCGTACTCGGCGGGCTCGGCCTGGCCACTGCCTGAACAGGCCGCGCAGGTCTGGCGGGCAATGCCACCGCCGTGACAGGCTTCGCACTCGCTCGACCTGCTGACCCAGCCGAACCAGGTCGAATTTCGGACCGCGCCGGAGCCGTGGCA
>JBBRID010000363.1:0-4392 GCA_038221635.1 Burkholderiales bacterium | reverse complement strand
GATCAAGCAAGGCGCCAAATTGGTCGAGAGCGCTCAGGATGTCCTCGAAGAGCTGTCAATGGTGATGCCTGCCATCCACTCGAGCAAATCGGATCCGGCATTCGACGACGCGCCCACCGACAACGCCCTGCTGGAAGCATTGGGCCACGATCCGGTCACCCTCGACGCCTTGCTGGCCCGCACCGGAATGAGCATCGAGACGCTTGCGGCCGCGCTGCTCGAGTTCGAACTGGCGGGCAAGGTGGCTCGGCTGCCGGGTCAGTTGTATCAACGGATCGGCTTCGCCTGATCGGGCTCTGGGACAGGCGCTTCCGGCTCAGGGGCTGGCCGGATTGGCTGAGGTATAGTGTTTTCGATGTTCGACGTGCTCGTCTACCTGTACGAAACTTACTGGCGACCGGATGCCTGTCCGGACCATGCCCAACTGACTCGCAAATTGTCGGCAGTGGGCTTCGAGTCGGATGAAATCCAGGAAGCCCTGTCGTGGCTCGACGGTCTGGCGGCTGCGGCGCAGTCGTACGTCGGCACGCAAAGCCCGAAGGGCCTGAGAATTTACACGCCGCTCGAGCAAGAGCATCTCGGCGAGGCGTCAATTGGATTTCTGAGTTTTCTCGAATCGGCCGGCGTCTTGCCACCGCCAATGCGCGAGATGGTGATCGACCGCGCCAGCGCCATCCCCGGCGCTCCGCTCGACCTTGAGGATCTGAAAATCATCGTGTTGATGGTTTTCTGGAGTCTCGGCGAAGAACCCGACGCCTTGATCCTCGACGAATTGTTCGTCGACGAGGGCGACCGCCTGATCCACTGATCAGTGTTGCAGGCGTTGCGGATCGGCGTCGATTTTCGCCATCGCGCTGCGCGTGGCGCGCACAGTCAGTGATTCGTCTTGCGCCGGCACCAGCAGCCCGGCCTGCAGAAACGCCGCCAGCCGATGCTGCTGGAACAGCACGCCCCGCCCCTGCTGCGTGACGAACAGGGCCAGTTGCTGGCGCATGCCGCGCCAAGCCAATTGAACCGACTCGTTGCGCCCGCGGTAATCAAGCATGTACCAGGTGCCGACCTGCAACTCCTTGGCCCAGGCGGTCATCGAAGCGGTCGGCATCGATCCGCCTTCGCCAACGATCTCCAACTCGGAACTCTCGTGGCCTGACAAGTCAAGCACCAGCGATTCGTCCAGTTCCACGTCGTCGGCGTCAGGCAACAATTCCTCCAGCGTTTCCAGACGGGCCTTCAGCTCATCCATGCGATCAGCGCTGATGCTCGCGACCCGCGCCGTGAACGCCGCGGCCAGCGAATTGTTCAGGTGCTGGATGTGTTCATCCTGACGCTGCGGCATCACGCCCACACTCTGCATGCCATCGCGCAAGGCCTTCAGCAGCGCCGGCAACTGTCGGATGACCGTCGCGCGTTCCTCGCGCGTCACCTTGGCGCTGGCCGACCAGATCAGATCGGCAGCCACCTTCTTCAGATCGCGCGTCGCGTCGCTGTTCAATCCGTTCTTCAGTGCCGCGACCGCGAGCACGTCGGCCCAGACATGAAACAGGAATTCGCGAACGCCCTCTTGTACCGGCATCTCGCTGAGCATCTTGCGCAACTCGATGGTGTACTGAATGGCCAGGGTTTCGCGCTGCTCCACTTGCTGAGCCAGCGAAACGCCTTTGCGACTGGCCTCGTTCTCGTTGCGGAAAAAGTTCTCGAGAAAGCTCTCGAACTCGTTCAGGACCGTCTGGAAAACCTTGCGACCGGTGTCCGGGTAGGCCTCGACGACCTGCACGACGCGCTTGATCTCGAGCTCCAGCTTCTCGCCGACCTTGCTCAGCGTGGCATCAAAACCCATCACGCACGCACCCATACGGTCGATCAACCGGCGCGCCGGGTGATCGGCGGTTGCAAAGAAGTCGGGCTCGCTGACCGCCACCCGCAACACCGGCATCTGCAAACGCGCAAACCAGACCCTGACCGAGGCGGGCAGTCGCTCCTCGGTCAGCAGGCTCTGGAATAGCAGGGCCACCACCTCGATCGTGGCGCGCTCGACCGGCGACGACGCCGCCTTTTTCAACGCGACCTTGCGCTGGTGCAGTTCCTCCAGCATCGCCGGGGTGCTGATCTGAGCGACTTCGCCGTCGCTCTTTCCGTCACGTGACAGCCGCCGTGCAATGCCCTGTTGGGCCTCCCCGATCGCCTGCTTCAGGGCCGTCGAGTCGACCGGCTGGTCAACGGCGGTCGCCGCAAAATCCGGCAACTGGCGCCAGATCAGTCGGTTCAGTCGCCCGAGTACCGCCTCGGCCTGGCTGGCGCCACGTCCAAGCGGACCCGTGTGGGTCTGCATCCGCGTCTCCTGGCTGATGGCTTCGCGACCGACTGCGGTGGGAGAAAAACGCGACCTGCCGTCGTCTCTCGATGCGGAACCATCGCCACCTGCGCTCAGCGAGCGCGCGGAGCCTGCGGCGCGGGCGGCCGGAGAAAAGGTCGAGGTCCCCATGCCCCCATCGAATCCGTTGCCGCCTCCACCTCCAACGGGCGGCGGCGGCGCGGCCAGACCGCTGTCACGGGCGCGGCGAATGAAAGGGCGCAGATCGATTTCCGCCAGCACCCCTTTCTCCACCAGCAGTCGATTCACCTCGTGGTAGGCCTCTTCGGCCAGATGTCCGATCTCGTCGTGGATGAGCGATTGCAGAACCCGCCAGTTCTCCTGCGACAAGCCGGCGGCATTCCAGGCAATCGTGGTGGCGCGCGCCAGCACATGCGGACGCAGGACGTCATGCGGATCCATTTCATCGATGGCTTCGAGCGTAGCCATGCGCGAGCGCAGATCGCTGAATTCCCAGGAAGCTCGGTCCATGATTGCCAGCGACAACCTGGAGCTGACGATTTCGCCTTCGATCGTTGAATCTTCGACCAGCGTGAAATCCGAGCTGCTCGCGTCGGCAAACTGGCTGGGACGGCTGAAGTGGACTTTGCCTCGGGATTGCCCCTCGCGCAGCACTTTTTCCAATTCGCTACGCCAAGCCGTGCCCTTGCCGTTGAGCTGCTCGACCGCAGAGCGGCGCCGTTGCACCAGGCCTGGGTCGGCAATTTTGCCAAGCAATACGCGCGCCCCCGCTTCGATGGCCTCCACCAGACTGGGCAACGCGGTCAGGATGTTCTCGACGTACGCGCGCCGTGCTTGGGTGGCGATAACTATCGAGGCAGCGCCATTCGCCATGGTTTCAATGGTTTGCGGGATGTAAGCTGATGTTGACTCTACACCCCCGCATCGGACTACACCACTGCACCCGCATTCGGGTCATCCGGGTCGGTCTCTTTGGGCCCGACCCGTACCAGATCGTCGCGCTTGACACCCAGCCACATGGCAATGGCAGCGGCGACGAAGACTGACGAGTAGATGCCGAACAAGATGCCGATCGTCAGCGCAATCGCAAAATAGTGCAGCGTCGGGCCGCCGAAGATCAGCATCGACATCACCATCATCAAGGTGCTGCCATGGGTAATGACGGTGCGGCTCATCGTGCTGGTGATCGCGTTGTCGATCACCTCAGGCGGCGTCATCTTGCGGTATTTGCGGAAGGATTCACGCACCCGGTCGAAGATCACGACCGACTCGTTGACCGAATATCCGAGCACCGCAAGCAACGCGGTCAGCACCGTCAGTGAAAACTCCCACTGAAAGAAGGCGAAGAAGCCGACGATGATGATCACGTCGTGCAAGTTGGCAACGACGCCAGCAACCGAGAATTTCCATTCAAAGCGGAACGCCAGATACAACATGATGCCGACAACCGTCGCCAGCAGCGCATAGCTGCCGTCACGCGCCAGTTCGGAGCCGACCGTTGGTCCGACAAATTCGCTGCGCTGCAGCCGGACCGGTTCAGCCGTTCCCCCGGCGGCCGGATTGCAGGCCGAACGGCTGACCGCCTCGCCCTTGTCGGTAACCGTCTGCTGCGTCGATACCGAACCGCCGTCCGCTTTGCACAGGACGTCGAACACCCTGACGACCACGTCGGCCTGCTTGATGTCACCGCGCACCGGCAGGCGGATCAACACATCGCGTGACGTGCCGAAATTCTGCACCTGAACGTCACCGAAATTGAGCGCCTCGACGGTGCTGCGCACCTTGGCGATATCGGCGGACTGCGGATAGGCCACCTCGATCACGGTGCCGCCGGTGAACTCGATCGACAGGTGCAGCCCGCGCGTCGCGATGAAAAATACCGCGGCGGCGAAAGTCAGCACCGAGATGATGTTGAGCAGCAGCGCGTACCGCATGAACGGGATGTCGCGCCTGATTCTGAAGAATTCCATGCGAGGTCTCGATTCTTGATCCGATTAGGGCCTGTTAACGCCATGGGAAGGCTTGCGCCGGGGCGTGGGCCACCCCCGGGGCACGGGCGG
>JBBRID010000362.1:0-4406 GCA_038221635.1 Burkholderiales bacterium | reverse complement strand
TGATGAGCGAAGAGCTGATCGCGCCCGAGAAGCGCGACGACTGGCACGAGGTGCGCAACTACATCGAGGCCATGAACACCGCGGTGGCTGCGCTGAAGCAGCTGCCGCTGTCCAACCGCCTGCTGCGGCAGGCGCATGCCGAGCTGATGCAAGGCGTGCGGGGCGAGCACAAGATGCCCGGCGAGTTTCGAAATTCGCAAAACTGGATCGGCGGTTCGGGCTTGTCGGACGCTGCCTTTGTGCCGCCGCACCCGAACGACGTGCCCGAGCTGATGAGCGACCTGGAGAAGTTCTGGCACAACGAGACAGTGGAGGTGCCGGACCTGGTTCGCATTGCGATCAGCCACTACCAGTTCGAGACCATCCACCCGTTCTGTGACGGCAACGGCCGCATCGGACGCCTGTTGATCACCTTGTATCTCGTGAGCAAGGGCTTGCTGCATAAACCGGCGCTGTACCTGTCGGACTTCTTCGAGCGCAATCGCGCCAGCTACTACGATGCGTTGATGGCGGTGCGTGTTTCGGGTGATCTGAACCACTGGGTTCGGTTTTTTCTTGCCGGCGTGGCCGAAACGGCCGCCAATGGGAGAGACACCTTCCAGAAGGTGCTGGTGCTGCGCACCGAGTCGGAGGCGCGAATGCATGAGCTGGGTCGGCGTGGCAAGTCCGGGTTGGCATTGCTGCGGCTGCTTTACGGCAAACCAGTGGTCACGGTTGCCGAGGTCGGTGCGGCGCTTAATGTCAGTGCCCCGACTGCCAATGCACTGGTAGCCGAGTTCGTTCGCTTCGAGTTGCTGAAGGAGTTGACGGGTTTTGCGCGAAATCGCTTGTTTGCGTTCGACGCTTACCTTCGGCTCTTTGTTGTTTAAGATTTGGCGCGTAAACTTTAATATGAGTGGCCGTTGTGAAAGTTTCCTTTCATAGCTGAGGAGCTACTTGATTGATTGGATCATCAGGTGCCGTCTCTGCAGGCTTCCGGGTTTTCCGTCCGGGATTCCCGCGGATTACCTGGCCGCGCTTGGATATTTCGTTCTCGATCAACCTCCGATCCGTCAAAGAAATCGAGATTTCTATGCACATGAGAGTCCATATGCATAAAAAATCGCGTTTTCTATACACATCCCAGACTTCAACGCTCCTCCGCGCCCGCCCATGCCCGCGCTCGCCCCCCTCGAACAGCTGACCCCGACGCGATTCGACACGCCGGCCATTCTCAAGCGGCTGGCCAGCAGCAGCCGTGCGCTTGCCGAATTGAAGGGCATTGCGGCGTCCATCCCCAATCAAGGCATCTTGATCAACACCCTTGGTTTGCAAGAGGCGAAGGACAGCTCCGAGATTGAGAACATCATCACCACGCACGATGAACTGTTCAAGGACGACGTGCTGCCAGAGGCGTTTGCCAACCCGGCGGCCAAAGAGGTGCTTCGATATCGACAGGCTTTGCGTGTGGGCTTCGACCAAGTTCGCACCAGCGGCTTGCTGACGGCCAACCACATCATCGAGATTCAGGCTGAGCTCGAGCGCAACAACGCCGGCTTTCGCAAGCTGCCAGGCACGGCGCTGAAAGACGGCGGCGGACAAACGGTCTACACGCCGCCGCAGGACCCGGCCGAAATCATCGAACTGATGCGAGGCCTGGAGCAATTCATCAACACGCCCGAGATGTTTCCAGTCGACCCGTTGATCAAGATGGCGCTGATTCACCATCAGTTCGAGAGTATCCACCCCTTCTATGACGGCAACGGCCGCACCGGGCGCATCGTCAACGTGCTCTATCTCGTGAAGGAGGGTCTGCTCGATATTCCGGTGCTCTACCTCAGCAGTCACATCGTTCGCACCAAGGCCGACTACTACCGGCTGTTGCAGACGGTTCGCGAGCAAGACCGCTGGGAAGAATGGGTGCTGTACATGCTGGAGGCGGTGGAAATCACCGCGGGCCAGACCATCACCACGATTCACGCCATCAAGGCGGCGCTGTTCGACTACAAGCATCGGATTCGCGACGGGCACAAGTTTTACAGCCAGGACCTGATCAACAACCTGTTCACGCATCCCTACACCAAGATCGAATTCGTGCAGCGTGATCTGGGTGTCTCAAGAGTGACTGCCACCAAATACCTGGACGCACTGGCCGACAGCGGATTAGTGCGCAAGCAGAAGATCGGCCGCGGCAACTACTACATCAATCTGGCGCTGAATGCCTTGCTGCAGTCGAAGCCGGCGCAGGGGTCTGGCACAACATGACCGAAGACCAGCTCGAGCAAGAAGCCTTGGGCTGGCTGGCCGATGTGGGTTGGCAGCACCGCTACGGGCCAGACCTGTCGCCTGATGGTTCTTCGCCGGAGCGCGACGACTATCGCCAGGTGGTGCTGATCGGCCGCCTGCGCCAAGCCGTCGTAGCGCTGAACCCCGCCGTGCCCGCCACCGCGCGCGACGATGCGATCCGGCAAGTGCTGGACCTGGGAACACCCGTGTTGCTGGCTGCGAACCGGCATTTCCACCGTCTGCTCATCACCGGGGTGCCGGTGCAGTATCAGCGCGACGGCGAAACCCGCGGAGATTTCGTCCGCCTGATCGATTGGGCTGACCCGTCACACAACGAATGGCTGGCGGTGAACCAGTTCGCCATCACCGGGCCGCAACACACGCGCCGGCCCGACATCATGCTGTTCGTCAACGGCCTGCCGTTGGTGCTGATCGAGCTGAAGAATCCGGCCGACCTGAATGCCGATGTCTGGAAGGCCTTTCACCAGATCCAGACCTACAAGGAGCAGATCGCTGACGCCTTCCAGTACAACGAGGTGCTGGTGATCTCGGATGGCAGCGACGCGCTGCTGGGGTCGCTGTCGGCCGATGCCGAGCGCTTCATGGGGTGGCGAACGATCGACGGGGTCACGCTTGATCCGTTGGGTGAATTCAACGGGCTTGAGACACTGGTGCACGGCGTGCTTTCACCAGCCTATCTGCTCGACTACCTGCGCTTCTTCGTGTTGTTCGAGGACGATGGCACGTTGGCAAAGAAGATCGCCGGGTACCACCAGTTCCATGCCGTGCGGGCCGCGATCACCCACGTGATTGCTGCGTCTCGCCCGGATGGAGCGCCGAAGGTTCGCGGCAAGGGAGGTGTGGTGTGGCACACGCAGGGCAGCGGCAAGAGCATCACGATGACGTGTTTTGCTGCGCGCGTGATGCAGGAGCCGTCGATGGAGAACCCGACCATCGTCGTCATCACCGACCGCAACGATCTGGACGGCCAGTTGTTCGGCGTGTTCTCGTTGGCGCAGGACTTGTTGCGTGAACAGCCGGTGCAGGCGGGCACGCGGCAGGAGCTGCGTGCGCTGCTGGGCAATCGCCCGTCGGGCGGCATCGTGTTCGCCACGATCCAGAAGTTCATGCCAGGGGAGGACGAAGATGTCTTCCCGCTGCTGTCGGACCGCAGCAATATCGTCGTGATCGCCGACGAGACGCACCGCACGCAATACGGCTTCGAGGCCAAACTGAAGACTTTGAAAGCGCCAAGGCAGAACCCGGCGCCGACGGTTTTGACGACGGGCAGCGGTGAGGTGCCAGCGCACAAGGTCGCGTTCGAGTCTCCCGTAGATCGCTACCAGGTGGGTTATGCCCAGCACCTGCGCGATGCGCTGCCCAACGCCACCTTCGTCGCCTTCACCGGCACCCCGGTCTCGGGCGAAGACCGTGACACGCGCGCCGTGTTCGGCGACTACATCAGCGTCTACGACATGCAGCAGGCCAGGGAAGAAGGCGCCACCGTGGCCATCTATTACGAGAGCCGGCTGGCCAAGCTGGGGCTTAAGGCCGACGAGTTGGCCACCATCGATGACGAAGTCGACGAACTTGCTGAGGATGAGGAAGAGAGCCAGCAGGCCAAGCTGAAAAGCCGCTGGGCCGCGCTGGAAAGGATAGTCGGTGCCGAGCCGCGCATCGCCAGCGTCGCTGCCGATCTGGTGGTGCATTTCGAAGAACGCAACAGGGCGCAGACCGGCAAGGCCATGGTCGTGGCGATGAGCCGCGACATCTGCGTCGACCTCTACAACGAGATCGTCAAGTTGCGCCCCGCCTGGCACAGCCTGGACCCGGAACTGGGTGCGATCAAGATCGTTATGACCGGCTCAGCGAGTGACAAGGCATCGCTGCGCCCTCACCTTTACAGCGCCGGAATCAAGAAGCGGCTGGAAAAGCGCTTCAAGAAGCCCGATGACCCGTTGCGCATCGTGATCGTGCGCGACATGTGGCTGACCGGTTTCGACGCGCCGTGCGTGCACACGCTCTACGTCGACAAACCGATGAAGGGCCACAACCTGATGCAGGCGATCGCCCGCGTCAACCGCGTGTTCAGGGACAAGCAAGGCGGCCTGGTGGTCGACTACATCGGCATTGCCAACGAG
>JBBRID010000361.1:0-4430 GCA_038221635.1 Burkholderiales bacterium | reverse complement strand
CGATGGGCCTCGACAACCGTATCAGTTCGGTTCGTCGCAGCGACGCTTCGTCGGCCTCCGCACCACTCGCGACGCCGCCGTCGATCACATTTTTCCGCGATAACTATTTCAACGGTCCGTCAGTAACCTCGCAGAGGGGATTCGAAGACTTCCGCAGCCTGGGCATGAACGGGCGCGCGCAGTCTGTCGAGGTCGCTGGCGGGAGTTGGGAAGTCTGTCCCGACAGACAGTTCGGCGGTCAGTGCATGTTGTTGCGCCCAGGCCGTTATCCCACACTGGCTTCGATGGGACTGAATGAGCGGGTCGAGTCGGCGCGTGCCAGCGCCGGCACAGCTTACAACGACCAGCCACAGCGCGGCCGCGGCGACAATAACCGCTACTTCGAGGCGACGGTAACCTCGGTTCGCGCCGTCGTCGGCTCGCCGGAACAACGTTGCTGGATTGATCAGGAGCAGGTCGGTAGCAGCGCGAACGTGCCCGCTGCCATTGCCGGCGCACTGCTTGGCGGCATCCTCGGCCACCAGGTCGGCGGCGGCACTGGCAAGGACGTTGCCACCATTGGTGGTGTTGTCGCAGGGGCGGCCATCGGTTCGCGGATCGGCAACGGCGGTGGCGAAACGAAAGACGTTCGTCGCTGCGAGAACATCCCTGCGCAGGCCCAGGCCGAATATTGGGACGTGACTTACAGTTTCCGCGGGAAGGAGCACCGGGTCCAGATGAGCGCGGCGCCGGGCCGTACCGTAACGGTGAATGAAGCCGGTGAAATGCAGAGTTGACGCGCCGAGCCATGCACACGAAGTCATTCGGTGTGCGGCTCAGACCCTGTCGATATCTACGTCGCGGGTTTCAGGCACGAACAACATGCCGATGACGAAGGTTGCAGCTGCGACGACCACCGGGTACCACAGGCCCTGGTAGATGTCGCCGCTTTGCGCAACCATCCCGAATGCGACGGCGGGCAGCAGCCCGCCGAACCAGCCGTTACCCAGGTGATACGGCAAGCTGACAGACGTATAACGGATACGGGTCGGAAACAGTTCGACCAGCATCGCGGCGATCGGACCGTAGACCATCGTCACACAAATCACGAGCAGAGTCAGTATCCCGATGACCAGCGGCTTGTTGAGCTTTTCAGGATCGGCCCGGGTAGGGTAACCGGCGCGTAGCGCGGCGGCGGCCAGTTCCTTCTTGAATTCACCGATGGCGGTTCGGCTGTCGGCGTCGAATGCACGCCGATCGTCGAGCAACCGCCCTTCCGGCGCAACAATTTCCACCGGACCGATTTGCACGGCGGCGTGTGTTCCCGGCGGCCCGGGTTGAACTGAGTAGTTGATTCCCGCCTGCGCCAGCGTGCGTTTGGCGATGTCACATGAGCTGCGAAAATCGATGTCACGTGCGATCGGGCTGCCCTGAAACGAACAGCGCTCGATGTCGACCTTGATCGATACCGGCACGTCTCGCAGCGCGCGGGCAAGGTCCGGATTGGCTGCCGCGGTGAGCGCACCAAACAACGGGAAATAGCCGATCGCGGCCAACAAACAGCCGGCCATGATGATGGGTTTGCGCCCGATGCGATCGGACAGGCTCCCGAACAGCACGAAGAACGGCGCGCCGATGATCAACGAGGCGGCCACCAGTATGCCAGCCGTCGTCGCGTCGACCTTCAGCGCTTCGGTGAGAAAGAACAACGCATAGAACTGTCCCGTGTACCAGACGACCGCTTGCCCAGCGGTCAGCCCGAACAACGCGATCAGCACCATCCGCAGGTTTTTCCATTCGCCGAAGGACTCGAGCACCGGGGCCGAAGACGATTTGCCCTCGTCCTTCATGCGGCGAAACACTGGCGATTCGTGCATCGACAGCCGAATCCAGACGCTGATGACGAGCAGAAAGATCGAGCCGAGAAACGGCACGCGCCAACCCCAATCGGCAAACGCCTCCTCGCCGAGCAGGCTGCGCGTGCCGAGGATGACGACCAGCGACAACAACAAACCGAGAGTTGCTGTGGACTGTATCCAGGCGGTGTAGGCACCACGGCGCCCGGGTGGCGAATGCTCGGCAACGTAGATCGCGGCGCCACCGTATTCGCCGCCCAGCGCCAGGCCCTGCAACAGCCGCAGGCCGATCAAGGTGACCGGCGCAGCCACGCCGATCGCCTCCTGATTGGGCAGGATGCCAACGATGAAGGTCGACAGACCCATCACCAGGATGCTGACCAGAAAAGTATATTTGCGCCCGATGATGTCGCCCAGCCGGCCGAAGATCAGCGCGCCGAACGGCCGCACCACAAAGCCGGCGGCAAACGCCAGCAGCGCGAAGATGAAGCCCGAGCCGGTATCGAGGCCGCTGAAAAATTGCCGCGCGATGATCGGCGCCAGCGAGCCGTACAGGTAGAAGTCGTACCACTCGAAGACCGTGCCGAGTGACGAGCCGAGCACCACCCTGCGCTGCTGTCGTGTGGCCGTGGCTCGGGGTGCGGGCCGGCCGGCGCTGGCGGTTGCCTTCGATCTGCTCTGCTGATGCGACAAGCGCGGACCTCCGCTACGACAGGCGCCAACTGTGGCGCGTAGCGCTGACCTGTCTCTGACACCAAGCTTACGTCGAACTGACAACATCGGGGCGAACCCGTAGGCCGAGTTTCTCGATGCGAAAACATGGACAGACCTTGACCTGAGTCAGACGCAATGTTCGCGCAAAACGCCACAGCGCCGCCATGATCGGCGAGACTTGTGCCGAGGCACATCCGCCCCACTGCACTGTCGACGGCTTTCGAGACCATGCCACCCAACGCCAAGCCATTCGATGCGCGCGCCAGCCTCGGCGAAGCGATGCGCAATCATGCGATTTTCGGTCGCCTCGACGACGCCGCTCGCGCCGACCTGTGCACCCACTTCGAGATTGAATCGAGCGGCGCCGGCCAATTGCTGGTGAACGGCTGGCCGTTGCTGGAGCGTCTGGCCTGGATCGTCAAGGGCCGGGTGCGACTGACACGTGGCGGGGCGCAAAGCATGCCGTCTATCCTGCTCGGCGCAGCCGAACTGTTCGGCGCCGGTGCTGCGCCACGCGACGGCGCTGACGACTGGTCAGCCCATGCCGACTGCGCAACAACGATCGCCTGGTTGAGCGCGAACAAGGTAGTTGAAGCCTGCGCCGCGCATCCAGTGCTCGGCTTCTTTCTGGCCAGCCCGTCGACGCCCGAAACGCAGGCCGAAGATCCACACATTGGCCTGTTGACGCGGCCCGTGCGCAGCCTGCTGAAGCGTGCACCAATCACGCTGCCGCTGACCGCAACCATCCTCGAGACCGCGACTTTGATGCGCGATGAAAGCATTTCGTCAGTGCTGCTGGTCGAGCAAGGCCGGCTGTACGGCCTGGTCACCGACCGAGATCTGCGCAATCGTGCGCTCGCCGGTGGCGTGGACCCACACGCGCCGATCATCGACGTGGCGACGCCTTCGCCATGGACCATCGACATCGGACAGCCGGCATTCGAAGCGCTGCTGCTGATGGCACGCCACAACATCCATCACGTTCCGGTGCTCGACGGCCAGCGCATCGCCGGCATGATCACCACCACAGACCTTACTGAACAGCACAGCAGCTCGGCGGTCTATCTGGCCAGCGACATCCGCAAGCAGGAGACACTCGATGGCCTGGTCGACGCGGCAGCCAAGGTGAAGCCGCTGCAACGCGGCCTGGCCGCATCCGGCGCCAGTGCATACGGAACCGGCCGCATCGTCACTGCGATCACCGATGCGCTGACGATCAGGCTGCTGCAACTGGGTGAGGCCAAGCTCGGCCCACCGCCGGTCGCCTATGCGTGGGTTGCAGCCGGCTCGCAGGCGCGCAGCGAGCAAACCGCGAAGAGCGATCAGGACAACTGCCTTGTGCTCGACGACCACTACGACCAGGCCAGCCATGGCAGCTATTTCAAGGCCCTGGCCGAATTCGTCAACGGCGGGCTCGACGCTTGCGGCTACATCTACTGCCCCGGCGAAATGATGGCGCAGACCGACTCATGGCGGCAGCCGCAAGCGCGCTGGTTCGACTATTTCAACCAATGGACCGATGAGCCCGAGCCGAAAGCGCTGATGCTGACCTGCGTCTTCTTCGACCTTCGCATCATTCATGGTCACGCGCCGCTGCTTGAAGACCTGCGCCGCAAGGTGCTGCGCCAGACCCGCGGCAACCGCATCTTCCTGTCGTACATGGTCGGCAACGCGTTGATGCACCGTCCACCGCTGAACCTGTTCGGCGGCATTTCCACCGTGCGCGCCGGAGCGGTCCGCGATGCCATCGATCTGAAATACAGCGGCATCGTGCCAATTGTCGACCTGGCCCGGATCTACGCGCTGGCCGGCGCCCATGAAGCTGTCAACACCCAGGACCGCCTGGCCATCGCCGCCCAAGGCGGCGAAATCAGCGACCGC
>JBBRID010000360.1:0-4444 GCA_038221635.1 Burkholderiales bacterium | reverse complement strand
AGCATGGCGCTGATTGCGAGCACCGCTGGCGCGCCCCTTTGGTTGTGGACGCTCGGCCAGGTCGGCATCGGGGCGGTGGCCGCAGCGACTGCCATGGCCTTGCGCCTGAACGGCATCTCGCACTGGGTGATGTGGGAGTTTGCGTCGTTGTTCGAACACATCGGAACCGTGCAGGACGGCATCAATACCTTGTGCCGACCGATGACGGTGACCGATCGAACCGACGCCAGTGAGTTGCAGGTCAGGCGTGGCGATATCCGCTTCGAAGACGTCAGCTTCGCGTACGGCGGAAAAGTCTCGATCATCGACCACTTGAGTTTGCGCATCCAGCCTGGAGAGAAGATCGGATTGGTCGGCCGCTCAGGCGCGGGCAAGTCGACGATCGTCAACCTGCTGCTGCGCTTCTACGACGTCGAAAGCGGGCGGGTGCTGATCGATGGCCAGGATATCGCCGGTGTGACCCAGGATTCCCTGCGTGCGCAGGTTGGCATGGTCACGCAGGACACCTCGCTGCTGCACCGTTCGGTGCGCGACAACATCCTCTACGGAAGGCCACAGGCTTCGGACGCCGAAATGATCGCCGCAGCGGAGCGCGCCGAGGCGCAGGACTTCATCGCCAGCCTGGCCGATCCGAAGGGCCGCACAGGCTATGACGCCCATGTCGGCGAGCGAGGTGTCAAGCTGTCGGGCGGCCAGCGGCAACGCATCGCGATCGCGCGGGTGATGCTGAAGGACGCGCCGATCCTGCTGCTCGACGAGGCAACCAGCGCGCTCGACAGCGAAGTCGAGGCGGCGATCCAGCAAAGCCTTTATCGTTTGATGGAAGGCAAGACCGTGGTGGCGATTGCGCATCGACTCTCGACGATTGCCGCCATGGACAGACTGGTCGTCCTCGACAAGGGGCGCATCGTCGAGGAAGGCGATCACCGCAGCCTGCTCGCCCGTGGCGGACTCTATGCGCGCTTGTGGACCCATCAGAGTGGCGGCTTCCTGGGCGAGGATATCGATGACGATGACGATGACGATGACGATGACGCCACCGAAGAAGACGACAAGCGCGTCGAGTTGATGCCGGCCGCCTGAGACTCCAACCGCCAGCCAATCGCCCGCGCCTCTCGGCAGCTTAAAGCTTCAACTCGAGTCGGATACTCCACTGGGTACGGGTGTGGCTGCGGTTTTCGCTGCTGTCGCGCAGGTTGCCGACGTCGAAGCTGCTGACCGTGGTGTAGTCGAGCGGCGCGATGTCGTTGGCACCGATGCGCAGCGACATGCTCGGGTTGAATGTCCAGGTCGCGAAGGCTTCGAAGGTCCGCTTGGTCGTGCTGCTGCGTTGCTGGTTGGTGGTCTGCTGGACCACGTAGCTGGGTGTCCAGTTCAGATTGCCACCCACTGCGATCGGAACGCCGCGGAAGCGGTAGTCGGCGCCCAGGTTGGCGGTTGCCGATGGCTGCTCGTCGAGCCGGTTGTCGGGCCCCGGAACACCGTCGACCCGTGACCGGAACAGGCTGACATTGCTTCGCACGGCAACCGCGGGCAAGTCGGCTTTCAGTTCATTGAGCCGCCCTTTGGCCTCCAGCTCGATGCCTTGCGTCACCGCATGACCGAAGTTGCGCGGCTGGGACACCCAGCGAGGCTGCGACGCCCACGGAACCGTCTGCAAACTGGTGACGGTGCGGATCAAGTCACTGATCCGCCGATGAAACAGGTTGACGCTGAACAAACCACCGGCCGGCAAGTAGTGTTCGTACGCCAGGTCCACGCCGGTCGCCAGCTCGGGGCGAAGCGTGGGATTGCCGATGCTGTCGGGGCTGGTGGCGATGTTCGTGCCCGGTGCCGGGTACCGGGTTGACAGCGACGGCCTGGCGATCAGGTTGCGCAGCGTCGGCGACTTGTAGCTGCGCGTCAGCGCCATCCTGATCTGGTCGCGGCTTTTTTCGTCGGGCTTCCAGACGCCTTGCAGCAAAGGCGTCCAGACCGCGCTGCGCTGGCTGATCGGGTTGCTGATGTCTTCGCTGCGTGTGCTGATCTGCTCCCAGCGCAGCCCGGCATAGGCTGACCATTGCCGGCTAGGGTTCCATTCGTCCTGCGCATACAACGCAACCCGCTGCGACGACGCATTCACTTCGTTGTTGAAATTGCCGAGCAACTGCACCCCGTTCTGCATGCTGCTGCGCTGCTCCTCGCGGCGGATCAGTTCGATGTCCCAGCCGGTCACCAGGCTGTGTTCGCTGGCCAGTTCGTGCGACAGCTTGCCGATCGAGGTGAGGGATCGTTCGCGGACCGAACTGGAGTCGTCGAGTCGGCGCTGCAACATGCCGGCAAGGTCGGACTCCAGCCGCTGGCTGCTCGAGCGGCTTTCAAAACCACCGGTGCCCAGGCGAAGATCGAGCCTCGAACTCGCGCCCAGCCGCTGTTGCCACTGTGCATTGACCCGCGCCACGGTGTAGCGGCTTTCGCTTTCCAGAGCCGCATCGGAGTACGGCGGCGCCGCAGTTCCGATCGGCTGCTCCAGGTGGCGTCGACCTTCGTTGTCGCTGCGCGAGGTGAACATGAAAGGCTGCAGGCTCAGGCCGCTGCCGCCGGTAAAACGCCATTGCAAGCGGGCGCTGACATTCATGCCGACGCGGCGGTCATGGTCCTCGCCGGTCTCGTTCTGTTGCAGCTGGATCGCACCGCTGTCGATATCGGATGAGGTGGCCTGGTTGTCGATGGTATCGACGCGTTTGCGACGGAATGCCGAAACCGACAGGTTGTAGACATCGCCTTCACCGTCGCCCAGCTTGTCATTGCGCGTCCACGACACACCGGGCGATGCATGCCCGCTTTCGATTCCGGTACCGAGTCGCAGGTCGTTGAGTCGCTTCTGCAGGGCCTCGCGCAGCACGATGTTGATGGTGCCGGCAATGGCGCGCGCTCCGTACTCGGCGGTTGGTGCGCGCAGGATCTCGATCCGCTCGACCTGTTCGGGCGTCAGCGACTCAAGCGAGAAGCCGGTGGGGATCGGTTCGCCGTTGATCAGCAACTGCGTATAGCCACCGCTCAGTCCTCGCATCCGTGGGCCTCCGCGGCGGCCAGGTGCGCCGCCGGTGGTGACCCCGGGCAGTCGCTTCAACACATCGGCGACGTTGTCGTCGCCAAAGCGCTCGATTTCTTCGCGTCCGACGATGATTTTCGCCGCGGTCGACTGGCGGCGCTGCTGCGTATCGTCGGCATTGGTGCTGCCGGTGATCTGTACCCGTTGCAGCGTCGATGGTTGTGCAGGCTCGGGCTTTGACGGCGCAGGCTTCTCGGCCTGTGGCGCTGACGCTGCAGCCATGGCGGGCTGCGGCGTTCCCGATTGCGCCATCGCGACGGCAGGAATCAAGCAAAAAAAACTGGTGCCGAGGATGCGCAGCGTGTTGCTGCGGCCGGAAAGCGGTAAAGACGGGTTCTGCGCGTTGGGCATCATCGGAAAAACTTCTTGAAGACCTGTCGGCTGATCAGCGGTTGCGCAACGAGAATCGAGGTGCCGACGCCTAGGCGCTGAGCCGTCAAAACCGACCATGCTAGCGTGCCAGGTGAAAACTTCGGAACCGAGGGGTCGGCAGTGGCTCAGGGTTTCCTCGCGAGGAGATGACATGGATTCTGTTTTGCCCGGTGCAGTCGAGGGTGATGCTGGCAATCGACCCGGCAACCGGCTGGCGCGCTCGCTGACTTCCAACCCGGCGCTGGCCGATCTGGCCATCGATCTGCTGCGTACCGATGGCGCGATCGCCGACCTTGAGACCGACGAAGCCGCCTGCGTTGTCGGGTACATGGGATTGGTGCTGTTTCCGGCCGGCGCGACGGTCTTCCGCGAAGGGGACGCCAGCCAGACCAGCTACATGCTGCTGATCCTCGCTGGCGAGGTATCGGTCGAGACTGCCGATCCGGCGGGCCATTCGCAGGTGGCGATTTCGGTGCTCGGCCCGGGCAGCGTGATCGGCGAGATGGGGCTGATTGACGGATCGCCTCGATCGGCAACTTGTACGGCGGCCAGCGCTCTGCAGACGGCTGGCCTGACCCGAAAGGCGCTGCAGCGCATGATCGACGAAAACCCGAGGGTCGGCGCCAAACTGATGGTTGGCCTGTGCAAGCGTCTGGCCGATCGGCTGCGTGGATTGAGCGGGCAACTGCAGTTATATGCGCAGTTGAACGACTCGCTGCAGCAGCAACTTCTGAAGATGCCTGGCCGCAGCCGGGTTTGAACGGCGGCCTCTCAATGCTGCAGGGCACAATCTGATTCCATGATCACTTCGATCAGCGGTCCGAGCGGTGGCCTGGACTCACCTGCGGTCGAATCAATCGGGGATTTTCAGCATGCGGCATGTCGTGTTCAATCAAAAGGGTGGGGTGGGCAAATCGACCATCACCTGCAACCTAGCCGCCATCAGTGCGCACCAGGGCTTGAGGACACTGTTGGTGG
>JBBRID010000359.1:0-4445 GCA_038221635.1 Burkholderiales bacterium | reverse complement strand
CTTGCGATCGGCCAGCATCCTGATCACGCGGCCGATGTCCTTGATGATGCTGGGCTGGATGCCTTCGGTCGGCTCGTCCAGGATCAGCAGCTTGGGGCCAGCTGCGAGCGCACGAGCAATCGCGAGTTGCTGCTGCTGACCGCCCGACAGATCACCGCCGCGCCGCTTGATCATCTGCTTGAGAACGGGAAACAGTTCGAACAACTCAGCCGGTATCGGCGTGCTGCCGGATTTGTAGGCCAGGCCCATGCGCAGGTTCTCGTCGACTGTCAAACGGCCGAAGATCTCACGGCCCTGCGGCACGTAACCCATGCCCTTGCGAACACGCTCGTACGACACATCGCGGGTGACGTCTCCGCCATCGAAGCGGATGCTGCCGGTCTTGACCGGAACCACGCCCATCAGGCTTTTAAGCAAGCTGGTCTTGCCAACCCCGTTGCGCCCAAGGATCACGGTAACCTGGCCCAGCGCGGCCTCGAAGCTCAGGTTGCGCAGGATGTGTGACCCGCCGTAATATTGATTGATGCCTTCACACTTCAACATAGGGCAGCTCCGTTGATACCCCGCACCCACTCGGCAATGACTCGACGGCAGCAGGGTGACAAACGATCCAGCAGGCACCGCGGATCCGGCTTTGCCGGTCCGCTGGCGCCGCCCCCTCGAGGGGGTGCGCCGAAAGCGCTCCGGGGGTGGGCCAATCACCTGCCAAGATAAACCTCCACCACCTTGTCGTTCGCCTGCACCGCAGCGAGACTGCCTTCGGCCAGCACACTGCCTTCATGCAGCACCGTGACCTTTTTTGCGGGGTTGTCGCGCGTCAGCTCGTCGATGAACTTCATGTCGTGTTCGACGACCACCAGCGAGTGGCTACCCTCCAGAGAAAGAAACAATTCAGCGGTCCGTTCGGTTTCCTCATCGGTCATGCCGGCGACTGGCTCGTCGAGCAGCAGCAGTTTGGGATCCTGCATCAGCAGCATGCCGATTTCCAGCCATTGCTTCTGACCGTGCGACAACAAGCCGGCCGTGCGTTGCGCACTGTCTTTCAGATGGATCAGCGTCAACATCGCGCCGATCCGATCGAGCTGCTCGCCGTTCAAGCGGAACATCATCGAAGCGCGCACGCCGCGGTCGGCCTTCAAGGCCAGTTCGAGGTTTTCGAATACCGACAGATACTCGAAAACGGTCGGCTTCTGGAACTTGCGGCCGATGCCGATCGAAGCGATGTCGTTTTCGCGCAGCCGCAGCAGATCGATGGTCGCGCCGAAAAACGCCTTCCCGGCATCCGGCCTGGTCTTGCCGGTGATTACGTCCATCATCGTCGTCTTGCCGGCGCCATTCGGGCCGATGATGCAACGCAGTTCACCGGCACTGATGCTCAGGCTCAGGGCATTGAGCGCCTTGAAGCCATCGAAGCTGACCGTGATGTCGTCGAGGTAAAGGATTGCCCCGTGGGTCAGGTCGAGTTCGCCGGGTCGATGGATGCGACCATAGGTTGCCGAGCGGCCACCCGAACTGCCCTGCTGCAATCGCTGCTCGTTCGACTCGCGCAGCCGCGAGGCGCCAGCCTGCATCATGTCGGGCGTCATGCGCGTTCCTCGTTCTTGCTGCCCTTCAGTTTTGCGATCAGTCCGACAATGCCCTGCGGCAGGAACAGGGTGACACATATGAACAAGGCGCCGAGGAAATACAGCCAGAACTCGGGCACCTGCTGGGTCAACACGCTCTTTGCGCCATTGACGAAGAACGCGCCGATGATCGGCCCGATCAAGGTGCCGCGACCGCCGACCGCCGCCCAGATCGCCATCTCGATGCTGGCCGCCGGCGACATCTCGCTCGGGTTGATGATGCCGACCTGCGGCACGTACAGGGCGCCGGCAATGCCACACATCACCGCCGAGATGACCCAGATCGCCAGCTTGTAATGCAAGGGGTCGTAGCCGGTGAACATGACCCGGCTTTCGGCATCGCGGATCGCTTGCAGGACGCGGCCGAACTTGCTGCTCACCAACCAGCGTGCGAACAAGTAGAAGCCGATCAGTGTCAGGCCGGTGATGATGAACAGGGTCATGCGCATCGATGGCGTGGCGATCGGAATGCCGAGGATGCGCTTGAAATCGGTGAAGCCGTTATTGCCGCCGAACCCGGTCTCGTTGCGGAAGAACAGCAACATCGTTGCAAACGTCACCGCTTGCGTGATGATCGAGAAATAGACGCCCTTGATGCGCGAGCGGAACGCAAAGAAGCCGAAAACGAAGGCCAGCAGGCCCGGCACCAGCACGACCATCAACATGGTGGCCACGAACGAATCGCTGAGTGCCCAGCTCCAGGGCAGCTCTTTCCAGTCGAGGAACACCATGAAGTCGGGCAGATCACTCTTGTAGTTGCCGTCACGGCCGATCTGGCGCATCAGATACATGCCCATCACATAACCGCCCAGCGCGAAGAAGACGCCGTGCCCCAATGACAGGATGCCCGTATAGCCCCAGATCAGATCGATGGCCAGCGCGACCATGGCGTAACACATCATCTTTCCGATCAGCAGGATGGCGTAATCGCTGAGGTGCAGTGCGCTCTCCTCGGGCACCACCAGATTGAGCAGCGGCGCCAGCACCAGCACCGCCGCAAGGGCAAGCAGCACACCCATCCACCCCCTGGGGCTAAGCAGTCGCGTGACCGGCGGCTCCACCGAGGCCACCGCAGTGCCCAGACTCGGCGACGGCGCACCAAGGCGACCGGGCAGCACGGCACTCATGGGGTCATTCCTTTCGATTGCATCCTGGTCCCAAACTTCGTTGATCGCTGCACAATTTGTGCGTACCACGTCTCATCAAGCAGCCACCGCGGATCCGGCACCGCCGGTCCGCCAGTGGCGCCCCCCTGGGGGGTGCGCCGTCAGGCGCTCCGGGGGGGGTCATACCTCTGCGCTGCGGCCCTTCATCGCGAACAGCCCTTGCGGACGCTTTTGGATGAAGACGACGATCAGCACAAGCACGAAGATCTTGGCGAGCACGGCGCCGGCCCAGCCTTCCAGCAGCTTGTTGATGACACCCAGTCCGAGCGCCGCATATACCGTGCCGATCAATTGCCCGACACCCCCCAGCACAACGACCATGAACGAATCGACGATATAGCCCTGCCCCAGATCCGGCCCGACATTGCCGACCTGCGACAAGGCACAGCCGGCCAAGCCAGCGATCCCGGAGCCGAGCGCAAATGCGTAGGTATCGACCCGCGCAGTGTTGACGCCCATGCAGGCCGCCATCTTGCGGTTCTGCGTCACACCCCGAACGAACAATCCGAGCCGGGTCTTCGAGACCATGAAGGTCAAGCCGGCAAATACGAGGATCGCAAAAACGATGATCGCGATGCGGTTGTACGGCAGCGTCAGATTGCTGAGCACCTGGACCCCACCCGACAACCAGCTCGGGTTCTCGACCGGAACGTTCTGCGCGCCAAAGATCGAGCGTACGGTCTGCATCAGTACCAGGCTGATGCCCCAGGTTGCAAGCAGCGTTTCCAACGGGCGCCCGTACAGCCATCGGATCACGCCGCGTTCGAGCACCGCGCCGACGGCCGCCGCAGCCAAGAAGCTCAGCGGAATGGCCACCAGCACGTAGCCATCGAAATAGCCGGGCAACCAAACGCGAAACAGGTTTTGCACAACATAAGTCGCGTAGGCGCCAATCATCATCAACTCGCCATGCGCCATGTTGATCACGCCCATCAGCCCATAGGTGATCGCCAGGCCGAGCGCGACTAGCACCAGGATCGACCCCAGGCTGATGCCGGTGAAGATCACGCCCATGCTCTCGCCGAACGCGAGTTGCGTCTCGAGACTGGCCAGGGCCGACTTCAGCGCAACGCGAATCTCGGGGTCGGTTTCGGCATCAGGTTGCAGGCGTTCGAGCAACAAGGCCTTGGTCGCAGGTTCTGAACTATCAGCCAGCAAGATGGCCGCCTTCAGGCGCCTCGCGCGGTCTTGCGAGGTGACCATGATTGCTGCGCGCAACAATGCGATCCGTGATTTGAGACCGGCGTCGGTTTCCGCCTCGAGCGCCTTGTCGAGCAGCGGCAGGCGCGATTCGTCGGGCGCCTCCTGCAATCCCTTGATGGCCTCTTCTCGCTGGCCACGGTCGGGCGACATCAGCTTCAGTGCGGCCAGTGCGGCCTTCAGCTCTCCGCGAATCCGGTTGTTATTGATGATTTCTTCGGCAGCCGCCGGCAGGCTCTTTTCCAGACCGCTGGCCGCATCGACCGCCTTGTCGCCACGAACGATGAAAACTTCTTCGCCTGCAATCTGCACCTCGTTATCGAGCAGCGCCTGGAAAAAGGCCTGAGCCTTGGGATCGCCGCCAGCGGCAACCTGGTTGATCGCCGCGATGCGTTCCTCGCTGTCGCCGATGGACATCGCGCGAACCTCGTCGGAAGTCAGCGCAAATGCCGCC
>JBBRID010000358.1:0-4453 GCA_038221635.1 Burkholderiales bacterium | reverse complement strand
TGTAGTGGCGGTAGGCTGAATCGACGTCGGAGAAATTGACCATGTTGGCCTGGTGCAGCACGCTTGCCCGATCGCAGTACTGCCGGATCGTATTCGGATCGTGCGAAACCAGGATGATGGCGCAGGCGGCACGCTTTTCGAACAACTCGACCCGGCATTTCTCGTGGAAGCGGTCGTCGCCGACTGCAATTACCTCGTCGATCAAAAAGCAGTCGAACTCGATGGCCATCGAAATTGCAAACGCCAGCCGGGCTTGCATGCCGCTCGAATAGGTGCGCACCGGTTCCTTCATCGCGCGGCCAAGCTCGGCAAAATCCTCCACGAACTCAATCTTCGACGACGCATCCTGTCCGTAGATACGGCAAATGAAGCGAACGTTGTCCGCACCGGTCAGGCTGCCTTGAAAAGCGCCGCCAAAGGCCAGTGGCCAGGACACGGACAATCCTCGCCGGATCACACCACTGGTCGGCAGGTCTGCACCGCTGATCAGCCGAATTAGCGTTGATTTTCCGGACCCATTGCGCCCGAGGATGCCAACTTTTTCTGCGCGGCCGACGCGAAGGTTGATGCCATCGAGCACTACCTGCATCCCATGGCGGGTGCGATAGGACTTGCAGACATCACTAACCTCGATCATGTTAGCGTCATTCGCTTGCTCAAGGTCCTGACTTCGGCCAACCCGATCAGTGTCATGACGAGACAGGCCGAGGCCATGTAGACCATGTTGTAGTGAGCCTCGAAGTGGCTACCGAAGAAACCTTCGCGCAGGAACTCCAGCCCGTGCACCATCGGCAGCCACAGCACGGCATCGCGAAATCCCTGTGGCAGTGCCTCGACGAGAAATGCGGCCCCGCTGAGCGGACACAGCCGATAAGAAAACGGGTGCCAGATCTTTTCGATGAAATCCGACCGTTCGTTCAAAGTGCCAACCAACAAGCCCAGTGCCGCGCCAAACCATGCCAGCATCAGCCAGCCACCGACGACTTGCAGAATATCTTCAGGCGGCTGCATCATTTCCAGGCCGATGAAAATGAGGGACAGCACCACGAACGAAATCGTCGTGCCAACGAACTCCAACAGGATTCGGGCCAGGAAAACGTCGAGGGCTCGAACGTTGCGGTGAAACATCAGCGAGCGATTCGGCTCTATGGCTCCGACGCACCGACCCGGCATGTTGCGCCAGAGCAAAACCGATGAATAGCCCGTCAGCGCAAATACCGTAATCGGAATGCTCGAGCCATGGACGGCGCGCAGCGCCGTCCAAAGTGCCGTTACACCTAACGTGAACAACATGGGTTCGACAAAGAGCCACAAAAAACCGATGTTGTGCCGGCCGAATCGGGTCAGCACTTCGCGCATCAACAGCGCGTGCACAACGCGGATCTGGACCTGCAATGAGCGGCTCAACATGACCGGCAATCGGCTTCGAATCGGTACAGCGGCGTCAATCGCGATGCTCTTTTACGCCAGCGAGCAACATCGACAGCACGCCCCACATAACCAGTCCGACAACCAGCGTCGCGAAGATCGCGCGCGCCCTGCGCGGCTCGAGCGCGAGGTCCGGCTTGTTCGGCTGGACAATGCGCTCGAGATAGACCTGCTGCCGACGTGCATCGCTGCGCGCCGTCTCGAGATTCGTCAACGCGGCCGCAACCTGTCGGTCGGCAAAAGTCCGCTCGAGCTGAAGGCGCTCGAATTCGGTGGCCTTGTCAGTCAACGAATTGCCATTCGGCCCGGCAATCTTGGACATCTGGCTTGCCATCTCGGCCTCCAGGCCGCGGGCGCGACGCTCCATGGCGCCGATCTGAGGATTGGCAGGTGAAAGCGCCTTGATCTGGGCCAGTTGGAGTTTCGCGATGACCAGCTCGTCTTGCAGCTTGGTCACCTGCTGCAACTGCAGCGCACTTTGCTTGTCGGGATCAAAAACGGCACGGCGATTTCGGTAGCTGGCCAGCGCCAGTGCCGCCGTCTTGGACTTGGCTTCGGCGTTCGCGACCTCGTCGGCTGCGTACTTGACCATGTCAGCGCGACCGCGATCATTGATCCGGTTCACCAGGCCCTCGCCCATCGCGAGCAACATCTGGTTGATGCGAAACGCGTCATCGGGTTTGAATGCGCGCACAGTCAAGGTCGTAATCGAAGACGAGGCGTCGAAGATGACGGCCACCTTGGTCTCGTAATACTTGAAAAGCGACTCGAAACTGGCGTCGTCGAAGGGGCGTGGGAAACGGCTCGCAAAGTCGATCTCGGGGTCGGTGAATGCATTTCGCAGATTCAATTCATGATCGAGCGTCTTCAGCGCATCTCTGGAAGTCATGAAATCGTGGACGGCGAACGAGTCATCGTGCGCGCGTTGAAAACCCGTGCCTTGCAGCAATGCGCCGATCGCACTTGTCGACTGCCCGCGCTGCGGCATGCGCACGACGAACCGGGACTCGGATATGTAGATGTCGGACGCCAGAAAACCGAAATAGGCGATGCTGAGCAACGTCGGAATCAGCACCGTGGCGAGGAAGAGCTTGTCGAAAAGAAAGCGAGCCGGGCTGTTGACGATGAACGCCCACGGGACGGCAGCCTTTGCCGGTTTCTCGGTGCGAGCTCTGAATTTGCGTAGCCGTCCCCCGCCGAGTTCGGACTCCGGCACCAGCATTTCATTCGGTGGCGAAGTTTGATCCGGTGATGCGGGAGGTCGGGGGGCGATGGGTCCGGACATGAATTGAGGGTTGAAAAATCAGAGCCGGATCGATATCCGGCAGGCGGGAAATGACTGCGATAGCTGGCCGTCAAGCCGCTCGGCGCGCAGTGTAGCCGGAGTACTGACCGCGCCGAGCCCACCGGCGGAGATGCCCCGCGGGGACGGTGATATACCGCGGCATGCGCTTGGCAGCTGAAGTAGCCCATGCCATTGCGGATAATTCAAACGATATCGCCGATTCGAGTCGGCTCTAGGTGGCTTCAGTCGCATCATCTCTCAATTACTCATGAACCCAAACGTCAAAATCTATGTCGCCGGCCACCGCGGCCTGGTCGGATCAGCACTGATGAGGCAGTTGCGCAGGGCCGGTTTCAGCAATTTCCTGACGCGCACCCACGCCGAACTCGATCTGCGCGACGAGCGGGCGACGATTGAGTTCCTGCAGGCAGAAAAGCCCGACCACGTCTTCCTCGCTGCGGCCAAGGTCGGCGGCATCGTCGCCAACAACAGCTTTCCGGCTGAATTCATCCGCGACAACCTGGCGATGCAATCGAATGTGATTCATGGCTCCTACCTGGCCGGAGTCTCCCGCCTGCTGTTCCTGGGCTCGAGTTGCATCTACCCGAAACTGGCCCCACAGCCGTTGCGCGAAAACAGCCTGCTGACCGGCCCGCTGGAGCCGACCAACCGGCCTTATGCGCTGGCCAAGATCGCCGGCGTTGAAATGTGCTGGAGCTACAACCGCCAGTACGGCACCCGATACCTCGCGGCGATGCCGACCAATCTGTATGGCCCTGGCGACAACTACCACGCCCAGAACAGCCACGTGATTCCGGCGCTGCTGCGCAAGTTCCATGAGGCCAAGCAGGAAGGGCGCGATACGGTCATCGTCTGGGGCACCGGTACGCCGCTGCGTGAGTTCATGTTCAGCGACGACATGGCCGCCGCCTGCGTTCATCTGATGAACCTGCCCGACGAACGCTACGAAAAGCTGCTGGGCAGCGACGAGTCGGTGACGGGGCGCTTCGAGCCGCCGCTGGTGAATGTAGGGGTCGGCGAAGACCTGACGATTGCCGAACTCGCCGAACGGGTCGGCCGAACCGTCGGCTTCCAGGGCAGGATCGAATTCGACACCACCAAGCCGGACGGCACGCCGCGCAAGTTGATGGATATCGGCCTGTTGCACAGCACTGGTTTCCAGGCGGAAACCTCTCTCGAGGAAGGCCTGAAGCAGGCTTATCGCGACTTTGTCACCTCGCTCGGCTAGATCCAGGATCTGACGCCGCGAAGTCGCCCGAGGCGCTTTACACCCGCGCCAACACCCCTCGCAACGCCTGCCCGGTATGGCTTGCCGGATCGGCCGCGAGCGTTTCGGGCGGTCCCGCCACCACCACGGCGCCACCGCCACCGCCCCCTTCGGGCCCCAGGTCGATGACCCAATCGGCCTCGGCGATCACGTCGAGGTCGTGCTCGATCACGACCACGCTGTGTCCACCGCTGACCAGACGATGCAGCACGCTGATCAGCTTGGCGACATCGGCCATGTGCAGGCCGACGGTCGGCTCGTCGAGCACGTACAGCGTGTGAGGCGCCTTGTTGCCTCGTCTACCGATGTCGTCGCGCACCTTGCTCAGCTCGGTGACCAGCTTGATGCGCTGAGCCTCGCCACCGCTCAAGGTGGGTGATGGCTGGCCCAGCGTGAGGTAGCCGAGCCCGACGTCCTTCAACAGCCGCAGCGGATGCGAGATTGCCGGCATG
>JBBRID010000357.1:0-4462 GCA_038221635.1 Burkholderiales bacterium | reverse complement strand
AGTAGCCCCATTGCCGGTCCAACGTGAAGAATCCGTCGGTGATGCTGCCCAGGATGTTTGTCAATCGATCGGCCAGCAGCAGGGTGGCGACCTGGGCCTTTCTGCGATCGGAGAGATCTTGCAGCGCGCCCTGAACTCGATAGATCCTGCCCTCGTTATCACGCGCTGCTTCGCCCATCGCCCGCACCCACACGCGGTTGCCGGTGGCCGTGATGATTTCGCATTCGACGTCGAACGGAGTGCCATGTTCCACACACCGGGTGAATGCCTCGCTGATGCAGCCGCGATGTTCGGGCGCGTAGTAGCCGATCGACTCCTCCACGGTCGGCGAGAACCCGATCGGCTCTTCGTGGAGTTTGGCCAGAATCTCCGACCACAGGACGCGCTCGGACGGAAGATCGACCACCCATGAGCCGACCTGCGCCAGTCTGCCGGCCATGCTGAGCAGCTCCTGGCTTTCGCGGAGCTTTTGCTCGGCCAGCTTGCGTTCGGTGATGTCTCGGCTGATGCCGATGACACCTGCAACCTGTCCGCTTTCGTCGCGATAGGGGAGCTTGTTGACGAGGAAGGTGCGCGGACCGTCGACTCCGCAGAGCACCTCCTCGGTGGCGACGGCGGTTCCCGACGCCATCACCGACCCGTCGATCTGCGCCAACTCACGGCCCGACACATCGCCGAACAGGTCGACATTGTTCTGACCCAGCATTCCCCTGCTCGATCGACCGACGAAGCGCGCCAGGGCTTCGTTGCAGAGCAGGTATCGACCCTCGCGGTCTTTGACGAACACCTGGTCGGGGATGCCGGTCGTGACGGCCAGCAGCAACTTGGCGGTGCGCCGCATCGCGCGTTGGGCTTTGGTTCTCTCGGTGATCTCCAGATGCATGATCACTGCACCGGACGGCGGCGATGCCGAAAGCGGCGTGATGGTGAGCAGGAACCAATGCTGCGAGGTGGGAGAGTGGCACGGGTACTCGACCGAATAGAGCGATCGGTCGCCGCCGAGAACTTCGCGCAATCCCGCCGCCACCTCAGCCGCCATCACCGAACCGTCGACTCCGCAACCGCAGGCGTCCAGATAGCTCGTTCCGATGCCGGCATCGGCGAGGCACAGGCCGTTGGCCTGGCCGAAGAGTCGCCAGGCATTGTTCACCGAAACGATCACGCCGCGCACATCGACCAGTGCGATCCGCGCCGGCAGGGCATCCAGGATCGCCGCCTCCTTGACCGATGTGCTGGTGCGCAGTTGTTCCTGGGAATGCTGCAGCATGAACGCGCTGCCTTCACTGTCTAGCACCGCGTCGATTTCGCCTGACGTCAGCCTAGCAAGATTGCTTTCGGCGTCGCTCAATACAGTGATCGCTGCGGATATCTCGTCCGCGTGGCCTATCCCGGCTTGCGTCGATGTGTCGGTCATGGAATGCGCAGCCCGAGCGTCTGCACGACGATCTGGGTCTGGTTCAGCGTGCCGAGGATGGTCAGCACAGGCGCGGGCGACAGCTTCATGAGTGCGGGCGTCACGGACACACCGTCCTCGACTGCCCGAGCGGGCTCCAGAAACAGATCGACCACTTCGATCTCGTGACGATTCGGCAGCAGCCGGCGACAGATGTCGTACAGATTGACCAGCGCTTCCACAGAGTGTTGCGCATCGCCTGCGACATACAGGCGGAATCGGAAAACGGTTGCATCCGTCACGGTGGCCCTGTTCGCTCGGTCGATCGTATGCACGCGTTGCTTCGGAGCGAGGTCCGGTGCTGCAGGCACGCCGCGGGGCACTGCGGAGGGTGAGGAGTCCGATGTCATGGCTGGGCGGTCCGTCTCTCGATCGAGCGCAGGGCATTCAAGATGTAGTCCACCAATGTAAGCAGCAAGCCGGGTCTCGAACAGACGGCGCAAGCCTTTTCGCGCGTCGGCTCGAACGGCGCTTCGTGTCGGTAAAATTACCGACAGGCCCTGATCCGTACTTGATTGGGTCTTGACCCCGTCAGTCGGCGGCCAACTTCCCGTTGCGGTGCCGAAGATGGCGCATCATCTGTCGAATGACCGATGCCCTTGCTCCTCGTCGCCGTCGTCCCAAGGCCGGGCAGACTCCCTCACCGGCAGCCGCCGAGCGACTGCGTGCTGCCGACGTTTTGCTCGACAAGCAACGTCTGTTGTCCGAAGCGCAGCGCATTGCACATGTGGGCAGTTGGCGTCTGGACCGCGGTGGGCGCATCGTTTGGTCCGACGAGATGTACCGCATTCATGGCGTCATGCCGCAGGAATTCACGCCATCGTCAGACGGTGTGTATACGTTCCTTCCCCCCGAGGACCGGACGATGGTGCGGGAGAATATCGACGCTGCCTTTGCGGGTGGCGGGGACGCGGATTTCGAGTTTCGGGTCGTGCGGCCTGACGGCAGCGAGCGCTATGTCGTTGCACGCATCGAAGGGGCGTCCGACCCCGCCGGACACATTGATCACCTCACGGGCACCTTCCAGGACATCACCGAGCGTCGGGAGGCAGAAGCGGCGGTGCGAATGGCCGCAGCGCGCTACCGTCAATTGTTCGAGACCAACCCGCATCCGATGTGGATCTACGATCCCGAGACGCTGCGGTTTCTGGCGGTCAACGATGCCGCCGTCGGCCGCTACGGCTACCCGCGCGACGAGTTTTTGGGCATGACCCTGAACGACCTTCAAGCATCGGAGTCCGTTCCTTCCTTGAGCGAAATCGTCAAGGCCACGGACGAGCAGCAGGCGGGCGCGGCCTGGCGGCACCGCCTGAAGGACGGTCGTCTGATCGACATGGAAATCATCGCCCAGACGATCGACTTCGAAGGTCGGCCGGCACGCGTGGTGCTGGCGCATGACGTGACCGAGCGGCGCCGCGCGGCGCAGGATGTGCTGGACTCGCGCGAGGCACTGCGAGCGCTGGTTCAGCGGCTGCATAGCGCGCAAGAGGAGGAGCGTGCCCGTGTCGCTCGGCATGTGCACGACGAGCTCGGTCAGCTGCTGACGGGCTTGAAATTGGATCTGCGCTGGCTCGAACGCCGACTCTCCGAGCCGGGGCTGCCGGTGGCGATGCACGGACTGCTCGACCACGCTGTGGGTGCGTCCGCGGTCGTCGACGAGACCCTCGCCGCGGTACAGCGGCTGGCAGCGGAACTGCGACCGGGCACGCTTGACCACCTGGGACTCGCAGCCGCCTTGGCACAGCAGGTGCGCCGGTTCGAGCAGCGCAACCGGGTTCCTTGCACATTGACCATCGAAGATCCTTTGCCGCAGTTGCCGCCTTCGGTCTCAGACGAAATGTTCTACATATGCCAGGAGGCATTGACCAACGTGACTCGCCATGCCCGGGCGACGCGGGTTCAGGTGCGCCTGGATATGCACGATGGCGGTTTGCGGCTGGAGGTGCAAGACGACGGTATCGGAATCGACCCCGACGTTGTGAGCTCGCAGCGTTCGCTCGGACTGCTGGGTATGCGCGAGCGCGCTTGGCAGTGCGGTGGCACTGTCGCCTTGAACGCGGCGTCTCCACATGGCACGGTCGTGGTCGCTGTTGTGCCGGTGCGGCAGGTGCGCCCGTGATGCGATTTCTGCTCGTCGATGACCATGAGGTCGTTCGACGTGGCCTGCGGCAACTTTTGGCCGAGGGCTATCCGGACGCGGAGTTCGGCGAGGCGGGCACCTTGCCTGCCGCGCGCGCAGCGATGACAAGCGAAGCTTGGCAACTGATGCTGCTGGACATCAACCTTCCCGGCGGCAGCGGGCTCGAGTTGCTGGAAGATGCGCGCCGGCTGTGCCCGCAGATGGCGGTCCTGGTGCTCAGCGTCTATCCAGAAGAGGAGTTCGCGGTGCGCGCCTTCAAGCTGGGCGCTGCAAGCTACCTGACGAAGCAGAGTGCGGCCGATGAAATGTTGCTGGCGGTGCGGCGCGTGCTCGCTGGCAACAAGTACGCCAGTGCCGCACTCGCGCAGCACCTGGTTGAAACCCTTGGCAACCCATCGGCGCAGGCCAGGCACGAAGCGTTGTCGCCGCGCGAACTGGAGGTGCTTCGTCAGGTCGCTATGGGCAGCACGATCAGGGAAATCGCCGCCCAGCTTCTGCTCAGCGAAAAGACCATCGCGACTTACCGCGCGCGGGTGTCTGAAAAGCTGGGTCTCGCCACCAACGTGGAATTGGCGCGATACGCGATGCGTAACGGTCTCGTCGACTGAAGCTGTTTGCCGAGTGACAAACTCCAGGTCTCGCGCGTGCGGGTCAGTGATTCTCCCTGGCTGCATTTGACTTCTTCAGCACTGCACAGTACTCCGGAACAGGGCCCGAGGTAACGCAGCCGCTGCTGATCGGCGTGCCCGAGCCGATGCTTCGGTGAGATCGCCTGCGGGCTGCTGCCGATGCTGTGCGCGGGGCTGGCGCTGTAGTGGCAGCTGCGCTGGGCACGCTGGTTGTGCGCGGGCCTCGGCTGCGTGGTGACG
>JBBRID010000356.1:0-4473 GCA_038221635.1 Burkholderiales bacterium | reverse complement strand
GAACACGACTTCACCAGCGTCGACCTGTTCGACACCGTCGCGCCGCGCCTTCGCGGCTTCACCGAACCAAGTCGTTTCAGCTTTTGATGAAGCAGGTCGACGCCGCCGCGCTTCGAGAACTTGTTGCTGCCCTGGGCGGCGACCCGCCGGCCATGCTGCTCGATGTTCGTGAACCCTGGGAAGTTGCGCTGGGCCAGATCGAAGTGGCCGGCGCCATCCACCTTGCGGTGCCGATGAACAGCATTGCGCAGCGGCTCGGCGAGCTCGACCGGGCGCAGCCGACCGTGTGCATCTGTCACCACGGCATGCGCAGCGCACAGGTTGCCACCTTTCTGGAGCATCGGGGCTTCGAGTCGGTCTACAACCTGACAGGCGGAACCGATGCCTGGTCGGCTCAAGTCGACGCCCGATTACCCCGATATTGACATTTGTCCAGTCGCGCCCTGCCAAAGCGATCCCCCGTTGAAGGAAGCCCTCATGCACGTATCAAGCAAGAATGCCCAGGTCAAGGTCAGGCCTTCCACAGGCTGGCGCCGCCGCCTGCCGCTGCCGACATGGGCGGCTTTGCTGATCGCCACCGGCCTGAGTGCAGCGCCGACGCTGGTCAGCGCACAAAATCTGCTCGATCTGTACCAGGCCGCCCACAGCTACGATGCCAGCTACCTGGCAGCACGGGCGCTGGCCGAGTCGGCGCCGTATCGCGCAGCGCAAAGCGCGGCATTGCGCCGCCCCAATGCATCGCTGGGTGGCAGCGCAACCCTCAGCCGCGTCGACCCGCCGAACCGGTCGGGCTTGTCGTCGAACGGCCTGAATCTGGCCCTCTCCGGACGTCAGAGCCTGTTCAACCGCACCAACGACGCCACCATTGCGCAGGCCCAGAAACAGCTCGAGCTGTCGACGTATGAACTCGACGCTGCCGAGCAGGACCTGATCATCCGTCTGGCGCAGGCATATTTCGACGTGTTGGCAGCTCAGGACACGCTGGCCACCACGCAGGCCAGCAAGGCGGCGATCAGCGAACAACTCGCTTCGGCAAAACGCAACTTCGAGGTTGGAACCGCCACCATCACCGACACCCGGGAGGCCCAGGCTCGCTTCGACCTGTCGACGGCGCAGGAGATCGCCGCCGAAAACGATCTGCGCAGCAAACGCGTGGTGCTCGATCAACTGGTCGGTCGGGATGGCGTGCAGCCGAAGCAGTTGGCGATTCCGGTCAATCTGCCGCCGCTGACGCCGAATACGGCCGACGCCTGGGTGGTGCGCGCCGAGGCCGATCACCCGGCAATCCATCGTGCCCAGGTGGCCCTTGAAATTGCGCGGATCGAAATCGACAAGGCCAAGGCGGGACGCCTGCCGACAGTCGATGCAGTCGCATCGCTGAGCGCCACCCACGCTGGCGGCAGCGCAGCAGGCTTCAACGGCACCAAGGGCCTGACCAACAACGCCAGCATCGGGGTCCAGTTCAACATGCCCCTGTATACCGGCGGACTGATCCAGAACCGCATCGACGAGACGCTGGCGCTCGAAGACAAGGCCCGCAACGACCTCAACGCCGCTCGCCGCGCCGTGACACAGACGACGCGGACTGCATTTCTGGCCGTGCAATCGGGCGAGGCGCAGGTCCGCGCGCTCGAAGCCGCCGAGTCGTCTAGCTTGCTTGCGGTCGAGGCGACTCTGCTCGGCTACAAGGTCGGCGTGCGCGTCAACCTCGACGTGCTGAATGCGCAGACGCAGCTCTATACAACCCGGCGCGACCTGGCGCAGGCCCGCTATAACCTGCTGTTGTCTCGCCTTCGCCTGGCTCAGGCATCGGGCAAATTGATGGCCAGCGACGTGGCAGCGATCGACCAGCTGTTCAAACGATAGGCGAAGCCACCATGACCAGCCGTTCACGGCGCAGCGATCGGATCGCTGCGCTGATGATTGGCCTGACGCTGACCACAGCGATCGCCGGGTGCGGCGAAGGTTACCCGCGTGACGACCTCGATATCGCGCGCCCGGCTCGGTCAGCCCCAAGCGGCGGCGCAGGGGCCATCGTCAAGCGACTCAATCGCATGAACGCTGACTCGCTGACCAGGACACGCTGGGAATTCGCGCTGGCCGAACCCTGCGAATTGCGTCTCACCGCCGATCGGGAGGATGGCAGCACTGATGTCATGAACCTCGAACTGCTGCACAGCGATATTCTGGTCAAAGGCAATGTCGGCGGACCGGTGCACGCGGTGCAGGTCGATTTCAGCGGTGCTCCGAAGCTCACCGAACAGCACTTGTTCGAGGCTGAGCGCTGGACCGATGCGGTTGAATACGCCACCAATTTGCAGGCCCTGCAACGCATCTGTGCCAAGCAAAGCTGACCCCGATGTTGTTGGGTATCATTCGTTATGAAGTAGACTATATTTCGACCCCCCTGTCAGAGCGAAAGCCGGTTTCATGCGCGTTGCATTTTCGAGGCTGGTGCCACACTGCATGGGCATGTTGGCGGTGTTTTGTTTTGCAATTCCGGTCCAGGCCGCAGACCTGATCGTCTCTGCCGCGTCCAGCCTCAGCAACGCGTTTCGCGACCTCGCGCCGGCATTCGAGGCCGCCAATCCGGGATCCCGCGTCTCGTTCAACTTCGCTGCCTCGGATACCTTGCTGGTGCAGATCGCCAACGGCGCGCCGGTCGACGTTCTGGCCTCGGCGGACGAGCAGGTGATGGAACGGGCCGTTGCGGCCAAGCTTCTGCAGCCCGATTCGAAGCGCGACTTCATCGGAAACTCGATGGTTCTGATCACGCCAAGCGACAGCGCACGCCCATTGCACAGCCTTCCGGACCTGCTGCATGGCCGGATCAAACGCGTGGCGCTCGGAAGGCCGGCAAGCGTTCCGGCAGGCCGCTATGCGCAAGCCGCTCTGCAGGCCGCCGGCATCTGGAACCAGATCGAAGCAAAGGCCGTCTATGCGCAAAACGTGCGGCAATGTATGGACTACGTCGCACGCGGCGAAGTCGATGCCGGTTTTGTTTACGGCAGTGACGCCACTCTGATGAGGGACCGGGTGAAGGTTGCTTTCATCGTCAAGACGCCCGGCCCGGTGCGTTATCCGATCGCCATCGTCGCCGGCAGCGCCAACACCCCGCTCGCTAAAGGTTTCATTGACCTCGTCTTGTCACCGGCCGGCCAAGCGGTGCTGATCCGCCACGGCTTCACGCCGCAATGAAGGGAGCCCGATGATGGACTCGGCATGGCCCGCGCTGGCGTTGTCGCTGAAGGTGGCGACCTGGGCGACGGCGCTGAATCTGCTGCTGGGAGTCAGCGCCGCGCTCTGGCTGGCCCGCTCGCGCTTTGCGGGCCGCGATCTGCTCGATGCCCTTCTGACGCTGCCGATGGTGCTGCCGCCGACCGTGCTCGGTTATTACCTGCTGGTCGTGATCGGCAAGCGCGGATGGCTGGGCCGCTGGCTCGACGAGCAATTCGGAATCAACCTGATTTTCACCTGGCAGGGTGCGGTGATCGCGGCCACCATCGTCGCCTTTCCGCTGGTCTTGAAGGCGTCACGCGCCGCTTTCGAGAATGTCGACCCGCAACTCGAGAAGGCGGCGCGGGTGCTGGGCCTGGGTGAAGCCGCGGTGTTTTTCCGCGTCACGCTGCCGATGGCCTGGCGCGGCATTCTGGCGGGCTTGCTGCTCGCATTCGCCCGGGCGCTGGGCGAGTTCGGCGCCACGCTGATGGTCGCTGGCAGCATTCCCGGACGCACCCAGACCTTGTCGATCGCCGTCTTCGAGGCCGTCCAGGCTGGACAGGACGAGCTGGCGACGACGCTGGTGGTCATCATCTCGCTGACCTGCACGGCGGTGTTGCTGGCCGCCGGCTGGCTGGTGCCGGGCCGGGTTGCCCGTTGAACGACGATGAGCTTCGAAGTCGAATTCAGCAAGACCTTGACCAGTCGGCAACGCCGCTTCGAGTTGCGCGTGTCGTTTCGCAGCAGTGCCCGCCGCACCGTCATTCATGGCCCGTCGGGCGCTGGCAAAACCCTCACGCTGCAGGCGATTGCCGGCTTGGTCAAACCGGACAGCGGCCGGATCGCCTTCGATGGCCAGCCCTGTTTCGACCACGCGGCTGGCATCAACCTGGCACCGGCACGACGCCGCTTCGGGTACGTATTTCAGGAATACGCCCTGTTTCCGCACCTCGATGTGCGGCAGAACATCGCATTCGGACTCAGCAAGAGCTTGTTCAATCCAGGCCGGAAAGCGGGCGGCCCAGCTGTCGATCGCTGGCTGGAGCAATTCGAACTGGTCGACGTGGCCGCGCAGCTGCCGAATGAGTTGTCGGGTGGGCAGCGCCAGCGGACGGCGCTGGCGCGCGCGCTGGTGGATTCACCGCGCGCATTGCTGCTCGACGAGCCCTTTTCAGCGCTCGATCCGGCGCTGCGAGAACGAACCAGGATGGAGCTCGACTCGCTGCTGAGGCGCATCGATATCCCGGTCCTGAT
>JBBRID010000355.1:0-4481 GCA_038221635.1 Burkholderiales bacterium | reverse complement strand
TTCAATACGGTCACGACCAGGATCCTGCACCGAAGCTACTTCCACAACAGTTTCATCTTCGTGCGGCCGGCGATCTCCACGTCCTACATCGAAATCGACGAAACGCTTGGCCCCACCACCTACCGCGTCTACTATCCGACGCGAGAAACCTGGCGCGACACCTGGGTTCAGCTGGTGCGCGATTTCGACCTGCAGCTGCCGTTCGAGAACCTGGAGCGCGACGCCGACGACGTGGTGGCCGAATTGATGCGTTGCCTGGGGCCGATCCAGCCTCGCACCAGCTTCCAGATCCAAGTGCTGTCGAACCTGTTCTTCCGCAACAAGGGTGCCTATGTGATCGGCAAGATCGTCAACGGCAATGAGCAGACGCCGATCGCGCTGCCGCTGCTGCACACCGCCGACGGCAAGCTGACCATCGACACCGTGCTGCACACGGAAGACGACATCGTGTTGCTGTTCAGTTATGCGCGTGCGTATTTTCTGGTCGACATGGAGGTGCCGAGCGCCTACATCCAGTTTCTGCGTACCTTGATGCCGCGCAAACCGCGTGCCGAGCTGTACAGCGCAGTCGGACTGCACAAGCAGGGCAAGAACAATTTCTACCGCGATCTGCTGGTGCATCTGCGACACAGCACGGATCGCTTCCGAATTGCGCCAGGCATCAAGGGCATGGTGATGCTGGTGTTCGACCTACCGTCGTTCCCATATGTCTTCAAGTTGATCAAGGATTTCTATCCGGTTCAGAAGCAGACCACCCGCGAGCAGATCAAGGGCAAATACCGGCTGGTCAAACGCCACGACCGGGTCGGCCGCATGGCCGATACGCTGGAGTACAGCAAGGTGGCCCTGCCGCTGGCGCGTTTCGAGCCCGAACTGGTCGAGGAGATGCAGAAGTTCTGCGCCAGCCTGATCGAGATCACCGACGGCAGCGGTGTGCCGGAACTGATCATCGATCACGCCTACATCGAGCGCCGGATGACGCCGCTGAACCTGTTCTTGAAGGACGCCACCGAGGCCGGCGACACCGCAGCCATCGAGCGCGCAACCATCGAATATGGCAATGCGATCAAGGATCTGGTCGCGGCCAACATTTTCCCCGGTGACATGTTGTGGAAGAACTTCGGGATGACGCGTCAGGGCAAGGTGGTGTTTTATGACTACGACGAGATCGAATACCTGAGCGACTGCAACTTCCGCCACGTCCCACCGCCGAATGACGACGATGAGCAAAGGCCGAATGGAGTCTGGTTCGACGTCGGCGCAAAAGACGTGTTTCCCGAAACCTTCGGTCCATTTCTGCTCGGCAACGCACGGGTTCGTCAGGCCTTTCTGAAATACCACCCCGAGCTGCTGGATCCCGACTATTGGGATCTGCACAAGCAGCGCATCCTGGCGGGCGACATGCTCGATGTGTTTCCCTACGATCAGCAGCGCCGATTCGTCAATCAGCGGCGCAAGAACGAATCGCTGGCTCCCGATACCGCCGGGTGAGTCGCTGATTTCGCGCGCGTGCGCTCCTCTAGACCAACGCCCGAAACTCCCGCAGCAGGACCGACAACATCGACATGTCCAGCACCGGCACCGATCGCAGATCGGTCAACAACTGGCGGCAGCGGGCCAGTTGGAATGCCCGCTCCGCTTCCCAGGCGCCGATGCGGGTGTCGGTGTCGGTCGTCGCACCGTCACCAACGCGCAGGATCGAGTGAGCCAGTGCGCGCGCCAGTGACGACAGATCGCTGCGCATCGCCAGTCGAGCCAGCCTTTGCCAGTGGCTGCCAGCCGGCAATTGGACAATCTGCTGCGCCAGCCAACCCAGGTTGAGCCGCCCACCGATCCCGAAATAGACGCCGGCCACGGTCTCAACATCGCTACCCACTTCGGCCGCCACCTCGACGATGTCCAGGCCCGCCAGTTGGGCATCGAGCCGGGCAACCTGCTGCGCCAGCGCATTCGGAACACCCTGCGTGATTAGCGCCGCCACGTCTGCGTCCAGTGTCTGGCGTTCGTGCTCGGCAAGCCAACGATCGACGCCGGCGCCGACCTCGCGAAGCCCCGGCGCATAGCGGTTGATCGTCTGGTCGAGGTCGCGCAATGCGCCGCGTTGCTGCAGCAGCCACACGGTTCCGCGCTCGAGCAGCCTGACGGTCGCGCCGATGATCTGGAGTTGCGCCGATACTGGCACCTGATGATCCAGCGCCTCGTTGGCCTGCCAAAGCGGCACCAAACTGAACATCTGGCGCGTGCCGGTATACGCTCGAACGATGTCGGCTGCTGCGGCACCGGTTTCCTCATGGAGTCGATGCACGAAGGTCGGGCCGACCCGATTGATCATGCTGTTGACCACGTGCGTCGAGATGATCTCGCGCTTCAATGGATGGCGGGGCAGGGCTTGAGGAAATTTCTCGCGCAGCAACCGCGGGAAGTAGCGCTCCAGTGTCGTCGCGATGTACGGATCTTCAGGTACGTCGGAAGCCAGCACCTCGTCGTACAGCTCCATCTTGTTATAGGCCAGCAGCACGGCCAGCTCGGGTGTCGTGAGTCCGGCACCGGCCTTGCGGCGCTCCTTCAGGGTGTCGTCGCTGGGCAGAAATTCGATCTGTCGATTGAGCCGTCCGCGGGTCGACAGGTGGCGCATGTAGCGGCCTTGCTCATCGAGCAGATCGCTGCTTCGGGTGCGTGAATAGAGCAGCACCTGATTCTGGAAGGTGTTGTCGCGCAGCACCAGTGCGGCCACGTCGTCGGTCATCTCGGCCAGGGTCTTGTCGCGCTGCTTGGCGGTCAGTTCACCTTCGTCGACGACCGAATTGAGCAGGATCTTGATGTTGACTTCGTGGTCTGAGCAATCGACACCGGCCGAGTTGTCGATGGCGTCGGTATTGATCAAGCCTCCGTGCAGTGCGAACTCGATCCGCCCGAGCTGGGTACAGCCCAGGTTGCCCCCTTCGGCGACCACCTTGCAACGCAACTGGTCGCCATCGACGCGGATTGCGTCGTTGGCGCGGTCGCCACATTCGGCATGGATCTCGATGCTGGCCTTCACATACGTGCCGATACCGCCGTTGTAGAACAGGTCGGCCGGCGCGCGCACGATGGCGTGCATCAACTCGCTGGGCGTCATTGCCGCGATGCTGGCATCGATACCCAGCGCATTGCGCGCCTCGGGCGTCAACGCAATCGATTTCGCACTGCGCGGCCAAACGCCGCCACCGGCGGATATCAGGCTCTTGTCGTAGTCGGTCCAGGCCGAGCGCGGCAGTGCGAACAGCCGCTCGCGTTCGGCAAAGCTGGTCGTCGCATCGGGTGTCGGGTCGATGAAGATGTGGCGGTGGTCGAAGGCCGCCAGCAGGCGGATATGACGCGACAGCAACATGCCGTTGCCAAATACATCGCCGCTCATGTCACCGACACCGACGACGCTGAATGCCTGCGATTGCGTATCGACGCCGAGCGACCTGAAGTGGAACTTGACCGACTCCCAGGCGCCACGCGCGGTGATGCCCATCTTCTTGTGGTCGTAGCCGGCCGAGCCGCCAGAGGCGAAGGCATCGCCGAGCCAGAAGCCGTATTCGGCTGCAATTCCGTTGGCAATGTCGGAGAAGGTGGCCGTACCCTTGTCGGCTGCAACGACGAGGTAGGGATCGTCGCCATCGTGGCGAACCACGTCGGTCGGGGGCCGAACGGCAGTGCCGACCAGGTTGTCAGTGATGTCCAGCAGGCCGCGCAAATAAGCCTGATAGCAGGCGATGCCTTCTGCCATCAGCCCTTCTCGATCACCTGCAGCGGCGGCGGCGGGCATCCGCTTGAGTACAAAGCCGCCTTTCGATCCAACCGGCACGATCACCGCATTCTTTACCTGCTGTGCCTTCACCAGCCCGAGCACCTCGGTGCGGAAATCTTCCTTGCGATCGGACCAGCGCAGCCCGCCGCGCGCGACGTGACCGCCGCGCAGATGCACACCCTCGACCCTCGGTGAATGGACGAAGATTTCGAACATCGGCCGCGGTTCGGGCAGACCGGGGATCTTGTTCGGATCGAACTTGAACGACATCACCGGCTTCAGCGACCCGTCGGCCATGCGCTGGAAAAAGTTGGTCCGCAGGGTGGCCAGGATGGTGGCCAGGTACTGACGCAGGATGCGGTCTTCGTCGAGATTGGAAACCGTGTCGAGTGCCTTATCGATATCGGCGACGATGGTGGCTTGTGCCGCGGCGCGATCGCCTTCCACCGCCGGGTCGAAGCGGGCATCGAACAGTGCCGCCAGCTTCGAGCAGATCTCTGGGTTGCAGGCCAGTGCCTGCTGGATATAGGTGCGGCTCAGTGCAAAGCCGGACTGTTTCATGTGCGCCGCATAGGCGCGCAACATGTTGACGTGGCGCCAATCCAGGCCGGCGCGCAGCACCAGGCGGTTGAAATCGTCGTTCTCGTTGTCACCCTTCCAGGTACGAAAAACGGTCTCGTGAAACCGCGCGCGAAGCGGTTCG
>JBBRID010000354.1:0-4518 GCA_038221635.1 Burkholderiales bacterium | reverse complement strand
CTGGGGCGCGATTATCTGTCGCGGCTGTTCTATGGCGCGCGAATCTCGTTGCTGATCGGCATCGCGGTGGCGATCATCTCCGGCCTGATCGGCACCACGATGGGCATGCTGGCGGGTTATTTCGGCGGCAAGACCGACCTGGTGGTCAGCTTCATGGTGACCACCCGCTTGTCGATGCCGGTCATCCTGGTCGCGTTGGCGACAGTGGCGTTGGTGGGCGGCTCCTTGTGGGTCGTCATCATGGTGCTCGGCCTGCTGAAGTGGGATCGGTTCGCGGTGGTGATGCGCAGTGCCACGCAACAGGTTCGATCGCTCGACTATGTGGCCGCGGCGCAAGCGGCCGGTGCGTCGACAACGCGTGTGCTGCTCGGTGAGGTGTTGCCCAATGTCTTGCCGCACCTGATCGTCGTCGCCACGCTCGAGGCGGCCAGCGCGATCCTGTTGGAGGCGGCCTTGTCCTTCCTCGGCCTGGGCGTGCAGCCGCCGTTGCCATCGTGGGGGCTGATGATCTCTGAAGCCAAGGCCTACATGTTTTTCTCGTTCTGGCTGATTGCCATCCCCGGCAGCATGCTGGCGTTGCTGATCTTCGCGATCAATCTGGCCGGTGACGGCCTGCGCGATTTGTTGGCCCCAGAAGGCAGATCATGACCCACCCCCGGAGCGGCTTCGCCGCACCCCCTCAAGGGGGCGCAACGAGCGGACCGGCGGAGCCGGATCCGCCGTTGCCGCTTGGTCAAAATTCAGGACCGAGGCAGGGCGATGTTGTATTGGATGTGCAGGGTCTGAGCGTGGACATCGCAACGCCGGGTGGCGCGCTGCATGCGGTGCGCGACGTGTCGTTCCAGGTGCGGCGGGGTGAGACGCTGTGCATCGTCGGCGAATCGGGCTGTGGCAAGTCGATTACCTCGCTGGCACTGATGAGCCTGCTGCCACGCTCGGCGACGCGCCATGCGCGCAAGCTAACGCTGGTCGGCGAAGACCTGACGGCGGCATCGGCCAAGCGCGTCAATGCGCTGCGCGGCGATCGCATGGCGATGATTTTCCAGGAGCCGATGACGGCGCTGAACCCGGCGTACACCATTGGCAACCAGTTGATGGAGCCGTACCTGCATCATCGCCGCGCCAGCTCGGCCGAGGCGCGCGAGCGTGCGATCGAACTGCTCGGCAAGGTCGGCATCGCATCCGCCGCCGAGCGGCTGAGCCAGTATCCACACCAGTTGTCGGGCGGCTTGCGGCAACGGGTGATGATTGCGATGGCGCTGATGTGCGGGCCTGAGCTGCTGATTGCAGACGAACCGAGCACCGCGCTCGACGTGACGATCCAGGCGCAAATCCTGCGGCTGCTCGCCGACCTGCAGCAAGAGCTCGGCATCGCGATGATGCTGATCACGCACGACCTGGGCGTGGTGGCACGCATCGCGCACCGCGTGGCGGTGATGTACGCCGGCCAGATCGTCGAGGAAGGCACGGCTGAACAACTGTTCGCGTCGCCGCGACATCCCTATACACGCGGGCTGCTGAGCTGCATTCCGGTGCCAGGCCGCACCGCGCCGGGTGGCCGGCTCGGCACCATTGCAGGGACGGTGCCGTCTTTGATCGGTGAGCTGCAAGGTTGCAGTTTTCGGGCACGCTGCCCGCATGCGCAGCCGCAGTGCGAGCAGACCGTGCCTTACCGCCAGGTCGACCAACACGGCTGGCGCTGCATCCTCGACGAGGTGCCGGCATGACGGCGGCGACTACGCGAGCAGACGCCGACGTTTCAATAAGCCAGAACGGCCAGAACGGCCCGAGCGGCCCGCTGATGCAAGCCCATGCGCTGACCCGCGATTTCACGATCCGCGCCGGTCTGTTCCAGCCGAAGCGGACGCTGCATGCCGTCAATGGCGTCAGCCTGTCATTGTTCAAAGGCGACGTGCTGGGCATCGTCGGCGAATCGGGCTGTGGCAAATCGACATTGGCGCGGTTGCTGCTCGGTTTGCTGCCACCCACCAGTGGCCACATCACGCTGGGTGGCACCGACCTGCGCCAGCTCGACCGCAAGGCGATGGCGCGCCGCGTGCAGCCGGTATTCCAGGATCCGTATTCGTCGCTCAACCCGCGCCGCGGCATCGCATCGATCGTGTCGCTGCCGCTCGAGGTGCACGGCCTCGGCGACGCCGCCGAGCGCCGCCGCCAGGCGATTGCAATGCTCGACCGCGTCGGTCTGCCGGCACGTTATGCCGATCACACACCTGGGCAACTATCGGGCGGGCAGCGCCAGCGCGTGGCGATTGCGCGTGCGCTGGTGATGCAACCGGAAATCGTGATCTGCGACGAGCCGACATCGGCGCTCGATGTTTCGGTGCAGGCGCAGATCCTGAATCTGCTGATGGACCTGCGCCGCGAATTCGGCCTGACCTATGTCTTCATCAGTCACAACCTGGCGGTGGTGGAACACATCGCGACGCAGGTTGCGGTGATGTATCTGGGCCAAGTGGTCGAGCAGACCACCACGGCTAGCCTGTTCCGCGAGCCGCGCCATCCGTATACGCAAGCCCTGCTGAAATCGGTGCTGACGCCCGAGCCTGGCCTGGGCGTTCCCGACACCGGCTTGGGGCTCGCATTTCCAGACCCCTTGAACCCACCATCCGGCTGTACGTTTCACCCGCGCTGCCCGCAACGGCTGGACCATTGCAGCCGCGTGGTGCCCCAGCTGATCCGTGATTTACAGGGCGCTGTTGCGTGTCACCTGGTACACCCTGTTGCCGCACCCAAGTCCGCCGCATTGGCCCGCTGAGCCACCATCCGACCCCAATACCGAGGACGACACCGCATGACCCGTTCCGCAGCCATCACCCGCGCCGGCGAGCAATTCGATTCCGGCGATTTCCGCGCCACACTGGCACGGCGCATCGCAGTGCCGACTGAAAGCCAGAACCCCGACCGTGGCGCCGTGCTGGCCGCCTACCTGTCCGACGAGATGCAGCCTGCCTTCGAGGCCATGGGTTTCGAATGCCGCACGCTGACCCATCCGCGCGCCAAGGCGCCGTTCCTGTTCGCGCAACGCATCGAGGATGCAGCGCTGCCCACCGTATTCGGCTATGGCCACGGCGACGTCATCCGCGGCTTGGAACCCGAATGGAAAGCCGGCCTGTCGCCCTGGCAGCTGACCGAACTCGACGGCCGCTGGTATGGCCGAGGCATCGCTGACAACAAAGGTCAGCATTCGGTCAACATGCAGGCGCTGGCCAATGTGCTGGCGCAGCGCGGCCGGCTCGGCTTCAACGCCAAATACCTGATCGAGATGGGCGAGGAAACCGGCTCAGCGGGGCTGCGCGAGCTGTGCAGCGAACACCGCGAATTGTTCGGCGCGAACTTGTTGATCGCATCCGACGGCCCGCGCCTGCGCGCCGACCGGCCGACGCTGTTTCTCGGTTCGCGCGGCAGCTTCAATTTCGACATGACGATCGAAGCGCGCGCCGGCGGCCATCATTCCGGCAACTGGGGTGGCTTGATCTCGAACCCTGGCATCCAGCTCGCCCATGCGATTGCCAGCATCGTTTCGCCGACCGGGCAAATCCGCATTCCGGAATGGGTGCCGACCGAACTGCCGGCGTCGGTGCGCCGCGCGCTCGCCGATTGTGAGGTCGACGGCGGCGCCGATGGCCCGACCATCGAACCGTGGTGGGGCGAGCCCGGGCTGTCACCTGCCGAGCGGGTCTTCGGTTGGTGTTCGTTCGAGGTGCTGGCCTTCAAGACCGGCAATCCCGAGACGCCAGTCAACGCGATTCCGCCGCGCGCCTGGGCCCGTTGCCAGCTGCGATTTGTCGTCGGCATCGACGACAGCCAGATCCTGCCGGCCTTGCGCCGGCATCTCGATCGGCAGGGCTTCACGATGGTCAAGGTGGTCGCCACGCGCGAGGAGATGTTCCACGCCACCCGCATCGATCCGGATGATCCGTGGGTGCAGTGGGCCGCGAAATCGCTGGCCGAGACAACCGGCAAGAAGCCGGCGATTCTGCCCAATTTGGGCGGCTCGCTGCCCAACGACATTTTCACCGACGTGCTGGGCCTGCGCACCGTGTGGGTGCCGCACTCTTATCCGGGCTGCTCGCAGCATGCACCGAACGAACACCTGCCGCCTGAGGTATTGCGAGAAGGGTTGGGCATCATGACTGGGCTGTACTGGGACATGGGCGCGGGAGGGACACCAGCATGAACGGACCAGTCAGCAACGCATCGGCGCGCAGTGCGTCGAGCAACAACGCATCAAGCCGCGCAGGCTCGACCAGCAGCGACGGCAGCGCCAACAACCGCTACGCCTGCTTCTGCCAGCTCGGCGACCTGCTCGGTGACGGCGACTTTCTGCGCCAGACACGCCATCACATCCACCGCAACCCCGAGCTGTCGTTCAAGGAGTTCTCGACCTCGGAACTGGTTGCCAACCGCCTGGCCGAGTGGGGCTGGGCCGTCACGCGCAATGTCGGCGGCCTGGGGCTGGTTGGCACACTGAAGGCCGGCAATGGCACACGCAGCGTC
>JBBRID010000353.1:0-4519 GCA_038221635.1 Burkholderiales bacterium | reverse complement strand
GAGGCCCTTTTGAAGTCGGTCGAAGAATCCGGCTATACCACTGCAACCGAAGTGCAATTGCAGGCGATCCCGCCCGCGCTCGCCGGCAAAGACCTGATGGTCTCCGCCAGCACCGGCAGCGGCAAGACCGCCTCGTTCATTCTGCCGGCGCTGACGCGCATCCTGGCGGCGCGTGGCGACAACACGAAGCGGCGTGAAAAAGGCGTCGTCTACGGCCCGCGCATCCTGGTGCTGGCGCCGACTCGCGAATTGGCGATGCAGGTTGCCAAGGCGGCTTCGACCTATGGCCGCCATGTGCAGGGTCTGCGCGTCGCTACCGTGGTCGGTGGCGTGCCTTACCCGGCGCAGATTGCGGCGTTGCGCGGCCCGCTCGACATCCTGATCTCGACGCCCGGTCGCCTGATCGACCACATGCAAAGCGGCCGCGCCGTGCTCGATAACGTCGAGATGCTGGTGCTCGACGAAGCCGACCGCATGCTCGACATGGGCTTCATCGACGACATCACGATGATCGCCGAAAAGATTCCGGCCAGCCGTCAGACCGTAATGTTCAGCGCCACCTTTGCCGGTCACGTCGGCCGCCTGGCGCAAAACCTGTTGCGCGACCCGCAGCGCATCGACGTCGCATCGCACACCGATACCCACGCCAACATTGAGCAGCGTCTGCATTGGGCCGACAACCACGGTCACAAGAATGCAATGCTCGACCACATCCTCACGCAGCGCGAGATGGAGCAGGCGCTGGTCTTCACCAGCACGCAACGTGACGCCGACTGGCTTGCCGACCGGCTGGCCGACATGGGTCATCATGTGGCGTCGCTGCATGGCGGTCATCCGCAAGGCCGCCGCAACCGCGTGTTGCAGGGCCTGCGCAGCCAGCAGTTGAAGATCCTGATCGCTACCGACGTCGCCGCCCGCGGCATCGACGTCCCGTCGATCAGTCACGTGATCAATTACGGTCTGCCGATGAAGGCCGAAGACTATGTACACCGGATCGGCCGTACCGGCCGTGCCGGGCGCAATGGTCTGGCAGTGACGCTTGCCGAGCGCATGGACGTCGGCATGATCCGCCGAATCCAGCAGTTCACGACGCAGGACATCCCGGTTGCCTCGATCGAAGGCCTCGAGCCGAAGAGCCCGCAGCCGAAGATGTTCGCGAGCCGCCCGAACGCCGATTTCGGCGCCCCGAAGCCGTTCAAGAAGTCCTATGGCAAGAAGCCGTTCGGCGGCGGCTTTGCCGGGCGTCACGACGAACGTCCCGCCCATCCGCGCAGTACCAGCCCGTTCCAGCGCAGCGACGAGCGGCGCGAAGGTGCGTTCGATGGCCGTCCGAGTGGCGCGTTTGCGCCGCGGCCGGCGGCCCGTGGTGTTTTCGATCGACCGGCAGGCGACCGTCCCGCGCATTTTGTTGCACGGGGTGATGCCCGTCCGGCAGGCAAAGGCGGTTTCAGCAAGCCGCAGCGCCCGCGCAGCAGCGGTTTCGGCAACCGCTGATCGACGTAACCGACGAGGCCCGGCGGGTCTCGTTCTGCACGAGCTCGTCGCCGATGCATTTGCACGGTTGACCAGCGGCAGGAGATGGTGGTGGATTCAAGCAAGCGTGTCACGCTCGACGGCGTGACGGGAACCCGGCCCGGCAAGCGAGCTCGTCAGCTCGCGTATGCCGGGCTTTTGCCGTTTGTCGTCGGCGCGGCGCTGATCTGGATCGTGCGGGCGGATGCCCAGCGCCATGCCGAGGCGGTGCTGTCGGCCTATGCTGCTGTGATCCTTTCGTTTCTCGGCGGCATCCATTGGGGATTCGGAATCCGCAGCGGCCGCGACGAGGTGGCGCACTTTGCTTGGGCCATCGTGCCCTCGCTGGTGGCCTGGGTTGCCGTGCTGATGCCGTCGAACGCCGCTCTGGTGATTCACGGCGTGATGATCGTGGTTTGCTATCTGGTCGATCGCAAGGTCTACCCGATGCATGATGCGGCCGGCTGGCTGACCTTGCGTTTCCGCCTGACGGCGGTCGCGAGCTTGTCTTGCTTTCTCGCAGCCGCCGGCGCATGAGCCGATCGCACGTTTGAGTGCCGTTGACGTATTCTTTCGGCCTGACCTCCGATGCCGGCTCGTTGCCCTTGCATGAATCCCTGATGATTTCCTACCGCGTCGAACTGCACCGGCCTCAGGCCCATCTCTATCGCGTCACGATGAGCGTCGCCAAGCCCGCAGCCGGGCAGCGCTTCACGCTGCCGGCGTGGATTCCAGGCAGTTACCTGGTACGCGAATTCGCCCGTCATTTGCATGCGCTCGAAGCCAAGCAGCGTGGCAAACGCATTGCGCTTGCGCAACTCGACAAGGCCACTTGGCAGGCTGACTGCAGTGCCTCCGGCGAGCTCGAGGTCAGCTACCTCGTCTATGCATTTGATACCTCGGTGCGGGCGGCATTTCTGGATAACGAGCGCGGTTTCTTCAACGGAACCGGCCTGTTCCTGGCTGCCGAAGGCCACGAGAACGAGCCGCACCAGGTGCAATTGCGCGGCTTGCCGTCGGGCTGGCGGGTTGCTACCGCATTGCCGGCTGCAAGAGTCGATTCGCGCGGCCAGGGTTCGTATCTTGCCAGCGACTACGATGAGTTGGTCGACAATCCATTCGAACTGGGCAAGTTCTGGCGCGGCAGCTTCAGCGCCCACGGGATTGCGCACGAGTTCGTCGTCAGTGGTGCGTTGCCTGATTTCGACGGTGACCGGCTGCTTGCGGATTCGAAGCGGATCTGCGAAGCACAGATTGCTTTCTGGCATCCGAAGCTGCGCGCACCGTTTTCGCGCTATGTCTTCTTGCTGAACGCCGTTGAAGACGGCTATGGCGGGTTGGAACACCGCGAAAGCACGGCCTTGATCGCAAACCGGCGCGACCTGCCACAGCGCGGGCGCGCGGAAACGAGCGAGGGCTACGTCAAGCTGCTTGGCCTGATCAGTCATGAATATTTCCACACCTGGAACGTCAAGCGCATGCGTCCGGCCGAGTTCGGTCGCTACGACTACAGCCGCGAGAACTACACCGAGTTGTTGTGGTTCTTCGAAGGCTTCACGTCGTATTACGACGATCTGATCCTGCTTCGGTGTGGGCTGATCGATGACGCGACCTATCTGCGCTTGATGGCCCGAACCATCTCGGGCGTGCTCGCCACGCCCGGTCGCAAGCAGCAAAGCGTTGCGCAAAGCAGCTTCGACGCCTGGGTCAAGTATTACCGGCAGGATGAAAACACGCTGAATGCAACCATCAGCTACTACACCAAGGGCGCACTCGTTGCGCTGGCCCTCGATCTGACGCTGCGCAGTGAAAAGAAGGGCAGCCTCGACGAGGTGATGCGATCGCTTTGGCTGCGCAGCGCAGGGGGTCCGCTGCGCGAGGCCGATATCGCCCAGGTGTTGGCGGATGTGGGCGGGCGCGCGTTCGATTCTGAACTGGCCGCGTGGGTGCATGGCACCGACGATTTGCCGCTCGCCAAGCTGTTCGAGCGCTTCGGAATGTCGATGCAGCACGACGCGGCGACACTGGCCGATCGGCTGGGCCTGAAGGTCAGTGAAAGCGCTTTGACCGGTGTTCGGGTGTCCCACGTTCTGCGTGGCGGCATCGCTGAAGACTGCGGCATGTCAGCGGGTGATGAGGTCGTCGGTATAGGCGATTGGCGGCTGCGCCGTCTCGACGATGCGCTTCGCCTGGTGGCATCCGGAGAAGAAGCGCAATGGCTGGTCGCGCGCGATCAGCGGCTGCAGCGTCTGCCATTCGTCATGCCCGATGTCGCATCCACCGGCGCGATCAGGCTGTCGGCGATGGCCACGCCGGCCCGCCAGGTGGCAGCCTTGCAGAAGGCATGGCTCACCGGTTGAATTTTCGGGCCGGAGTCGGCGCTCGGGCGCTGCTCGGCTTGTTGCTGCTCGCCGTTCACCTGTTGGGGGTCGAACACCTGGCGACCAGCCTGGTTGCGTGGCGAGATCGCTCGGCCGAGGCACCAAGACTGCAGGTCGTTTATCTTCACGAGATGTCATTGACGCAGACGCCGCCACAGGCCGCCGTGTACCGTCCGCCGGCGCCGCGACTGATCGAGCCAGCCATCGAGTCATCGATCACGCCGCTGCCGGCCTTTGACGCCATGGCCGTCGCACTCGCTGCGCAGCCCGCGTCGGCACCGGGCACCGACGAGCACCTTCTCCCTGCACTCGCAACGCCACCCGAACCGACGGCTGCGAAAGCCGACCAAGCTGGACCGCTCGCCGACGCACATGCCGAGCAGGACGCATCGCTGAGCGACTCTCCCGGTACGGCCAAGGATCCGAGCGGACTGCCTGATTTCGTCTGGCCCGCGTCGACCCGCCTCAGCTATGTGCTGACTGGCAGCTACCGCGGAGAGGTGCATGGCTGGGCACAGGTCGAATGGGTGAATGCGCAACCGCGCTACCAGGTCAATCTGGACGTGACGGTCGGCCTGCCGTTCGCTCCACTGTATACACGTGAGATGCGCAGCGATGGCAGGCTA
>JBBRID010000352.1:0-4534 GCA_038221635.1 Burkholderiales bacterium | reverse complement strand
TGACCTTGCATGTGAATCCTTCGACGGTGTTCTCAGTGCGGCGACGATTCGCCAACCGCGCCAATCAAGCAGACGCGGCGGGTCTGGCTATGCCAGCCCGCTGGCGTGTCCCCTCGAGAGGGTGCGGCGACGCCGCTCCCGGGGGTGGGTCATCCATCAAACATAGTCTTTGTACTTGTCGAGCAGGCGCACCGGTTTTGCCAAGGCATCGCGACGGAACGGATCGCCAAGCTCGCGGGTGCACATGATCTCGATGACGCAGGTCTTGCCTTCGTTCATCTGCATGTCGGTGGCCTTCTTGAGCGCCGGGCCAACCTCGTCCAGCTTGTCGACGATGATTGCCTCGGCACCCATGGCCTTGGCCAGCGCGGCGAAACTTTCGTTCTCCAATTCACCGGCAACGAAGCGGCGGTTGTAGAAATCGACCTGGTTCTTCTTCTCGGCGCCCCACTGGCGGTTGTGGAAAACCACCGCGGTGACCGGAATGTCGTGGCGCACGCAGGTCATGATTTCGACCATGCTCATGGCCCAGGCGCCGTCGCCGGCATAAGCGATGGCCGGGCGATCGGGTGCGGCCAGCTTGGCGCCGATGATGGTCGGCAACGCATAACCGCAGTTGCCGAAGCTCATCGGTGCGAAGAAGCTGCGGGGTTCTTCGAAGCGGAGATAACTGTTGGCCACCGAGTTGATGTTGCCGATGTCGGTCGACACCATGGCGCGCTTGGGCATGGCCTTTTCCAGCTCGCGCAGCACTTGCCGCGGATGCAGGTATTCACCTCCAGAGAACGGCATCTCCTTCTTGTTTTCCTCGATCATGTCGAGGCTGAACGCGTCCTTCTCGTGGGTCCAGTTGTCGAGCTCTTCTTCCCAGGCCGCCTTCTCGGCAGCGATGGTCTTGGCACGCTCGGCCTTGTTGGCGTCGCAGGCCAGCGTCTTGCCAGCCAGGCGGGCAGTCAGTGCCTTGGCGGCGGCCTTCGCGTCGCCGCAGATGCCGACCGAGATTTTCTTGACCAAGCCCAGGTTGGTGTGATCGGCCTCGACCTGAATGATCTTGGCATCTTTGGGCCAGTAGTCCAGACCGTGTTGCGGCAGCGTGCCGAACGGGCCCATGCGTGAGCCGAGTGCGATGACAACGTCGGCTTGGGCGATCAGTTTCATCGCGGCCTTCGAGCCCTGGTAGCCGAGCGGGCCGGCCCACAACGGGTGGCTGGCCGGGAACGCGTCGTTGCGCAGATAGCCCACCGCAACCGGTGCACCCAGCCGTTCGGCCAATGCCTTGCACTCTTCGACCGCATCACCCATCACGACACCACCGCCGGCCAGGATGACCGGGAATTTGGCATTGGCAAGCATCTCGGCAGCCGCGTTCAGGCTGTCTTCACCGCCCGGGCCGCGATCGACACGCATCGGCTGCGGGATCTCGCAGGTGATCTCGCCGTAGAAATAGTCGCGTGGGATGTTCAGCTGGGTCGGGCCCATGTCGGACATGGCACGATCGAAACAGCGCGCGGTGAACTCGGCCATGCGGGCCGGGTTGCAGACGTGGCCCTGGTATTTGGTGAACTCCTGGAACATCGGCAGTTGATTGGCTTCCTGGAAGCCGCCGAGGCCCATGCCCATGGTGCCGGTTTCCGGCGTGATGATGACAACCGGGCTGTGCGCCCAGTAAGCGGCAGCAATCGCGGTCACGCAGTTGCTGATGCCCGGGCCGTTCTGGCCGATGGTCACGCCGTGGCGGCCACTGACGCGAGCGTAGCCGTCGGCCATGTGGGCAGCGCCCTGCTCGTGGACGACCGGAATCAGCTGGATGCCGGCGGGCGCGAAGATGTCCATCGCATCCATGAAGGCCGAGCCCATGATGCCGAACATGTGGGTCACGTTGTTGGCGACCAGCGTCTCGACGAAGGCTTCGGACGGGGTCATCTTTTGACGGCCGGTAACGGCTGCGCGGCGATCGGTGCTGGGTGATTGGCTCATGGTGAAGTCTCCAGGGTGGGGTCGAATGTCGGTTTCCGGTACGTGATGTTCCGAAAAATGTCAGCGTGATCGGACTATAAAAGCCAGCTCACCGCGATGTCAACATGTTTTTCATTTTTCGGAACGTGGTGTACAGGTTTTTATAAGTTTGTTAAAGTTCGTTCATGGACATCGTCAACCCACAACTCGCGGCGCTGACTGAAATCAACGGCGACACACCGACCATGCGGCTGTTTTCGCTGCTTGAGGTGATGGCGTCTCGCGATCAGTTGTATTCACTGCAGGGGCTGGTCGATGCCACCGGCATGCCCAAGCCGACGCTGCACCGCATGCTGCAACAACTCGAGGCAGCCGGCCTGTTGCAGCGCGAAAGTGATGGCCGCCACTACAGCACTGGCGTGCGATTGCGACGCTTGGCAGAAAACCTGCTTCTGAACAACAGCGTGCACGGCGCACGCCATGCGGTGTTGCGCCGGTTGGTCGAGGAAATCGGCGAGAGCTGCAACCTCACCGCGCTGTCCGGCAACGAGGTGATCTACCTCGATCGCGTCGAGACCCCAGCCCCGCTGCGGTTTTATCTGCATCCGGGCTCGCGCGTGCCGGCCCATTGTTCAGCAAGCGGCAAGCTGTTTCTGGCGCAAATGAGCCCGGCCCAACGGCGGCGCCTGATGGCCCACGCGCCGTTGGAGGCATTCACGCCCCGCACCTTGACCGATTTCGATGCGCTCGAACAAGAAGTGCAGCGCGTCGCCAAGGACGGTTGTGCATTCGACAACGAGGAATTCCTGCCCGGCCTGCTGTGTGCCGCGGTGTTGGTTCCAAATCCGGCTGGTCGATCGAATTTGGGCATCGCGGTGCAGGCCCCAATCATGCGGGTGGGTCTCGACAAGCTGCGCGATCTGCTGCCGCCGCTGCGCAAGGCCGCAAACGCGTTGGCCGCGATCGACGCCGACATGTGGGAAGACAACGGCCTGCGCGCCGAACAGGAAATGAAGTCATGACCGACACCGCCCAACTTCAGCCCGACCGGAATGTTTCGGTGCGCGAGACCTTCGGCATCGATTCCGATCTGCGTGTGCCCGCGTTCAGCGAACGCGACGATCACGTGCCCGACATCGACGAGGCCTATCGTTTCAATCCGGATGTCACGCTGGCCTTGCTGGCGGGTTTCAACCGCAACCGCCGAGTGATGGTGCAAGGCCTGCACGGCACCGGCAAATCGACCCACATTGAGCAGGTCGCCGCGCGGCTGAACTGGCCGTGTGTGCGCATCAACCTGGATGGCCACATCAGCCGGCTCGACCTGATCGGCAAGGACGCGGTCGTGCTGCGCGACGGCCAGCAGGTGACCGAGTTTCAGGAAGGCATCGTGCCGTGGGCCCTGCAACGCCCAGTTGCGCTGATCTTCGACGAATACGATGCCGGCCGCCCCGACGTGATGTTCGTGATCCAGCGCATTCTTGAGCGCGACGGCAAGATGACGCTGCTCGACCAGAACCGGGTCATCAGCCCGCATCCGTTTTTCCGCCTGTTCGCCACTGCCAACACGCTGGGACAAGGCAACCTGAATGGCATGTACCACGGTGCACAGCGGCTGAACCATGCCCAGATCGACCGCTGGAACATCGTCGCGACGCTGAACTACCTGCCGCGCGACGAGGAGGTGGCGATTGTGCTGGCTCGGGTACCGGGCAAGAACTACGAGAAAGGCCGCAAACTGATCGGCCAGATGGTGGCGCTGGCGGACCTGACACGCAAGGGTTTTGCGGCCGGCGATCTGTCGACGCTGATGTCGCCGCGCACGGTGATCACCTGGGCCGAAAACTGCGAGATTTTCCGCGATCCGGCACTGGCGTTCAGGTTGTCGTTCCTCAACAAGTGCGACGATGCCGAACGACCGATCGTCGCAGAATATTTCCAGCGATGTTTCGACATGGAGCTGGCAGAGTCTGCGCAGCATCCTGCGGCGGGCATTTCCCCGGGGTCGAGTACGTGACCGAGCCGACTGCCACGGAATCGGCTTGATGACCGAACCGACAGCCGCGACGCCAGCTTCGACGCGCGCGCAGCAGCGCGTCGAGGAGCTGTGTGCGGCCGCCATCCGCGCCATCAGCGGCGAGCGCGACCTGTTTTTCCGCTCGCGCCGGCTGCACCGCGGCAACCGCGCACTGCCGCTGTTCGGACCCCACCTTCAGCCCTCATTCGAGCACGACGACTTCGCATCGTTCCGCGGCGCTGCCGACGGCATTGCGCTGCGGCTGCGCTGGTCCGACGGCGCGCTGCACCGCAGTTTGTGCCCGGCGGACCCGGTGCAACGCTGGGTATTCGAGTTTCTCGAGCAATGCCGCGCCGAGGCCATGATCGATGCCGACATGCCGGGCATCGCACACAACCTGCGGCATCGATTTGAAGCCTGGTCGCTGGCCTTCCACCACAGCCGGCTGACCGAAACGGTGCGTGGCATGTTGCTCTACACCGTGGCACAGGTGGCGCGCAGCCGGGTCACCGGGCAAGCGGTGGTCGAGGAGACTGAAGACCTGATCGAAGGCACCCGGCT
>JBBRID010000351.1:0-4538 GCA_038221635.1 Burkholderiales bacterium | reverse complement strand
TTCGACCCGAACATCTTCGCGATCGCCACCGGCATCGAGGAGCACGACAACTACGCGGTCGACTTCATCAATGCGACACGCTGGATCAAGCAGAACCTGCCTGGCGCCAAGGTGAGCGGTGGTGTCAGCAACGTGAGTTTCAGCTTTCGCGGCAACGACCCGGTGCGCGAAGCCATTCACACTGTCTTTCTGTATCACGCCATCAAGGCCGGCATGGACATGGGCATCGTCAATGCCGGCATGGTCGGCGTCTACGATGACTTGGAGCCGGTACTTCGTGAGCGGGTCGAGGATGTCGTGCTGAACCGCCGCCCGGATTCAGGTGAGCGGCTGATCGAGGTGGCCGAATCCGCCAAGGGTGCATCGCGCGACGATTCATCCAAGCTGGCTTGGCGCGCCAAGCCGGTGGCCGAGCGGCTGAGCCATGCGCTGGTGCATGGCATCAACGAGTTCATCGTCGGTGATACCGAAGAGGTCTATCGCGAGATCCTCGCCGGCGGTGGGCGGCCGCTGAATGTGATCGAAGGCCCGTTGATGGACGGCATGAACATCGTCGGCGATCTGTTCGGCCAGGGCAAGATGTTCCTGCCGCAGGTGGTCAAGAGTGCGCGCGTGATGAAGCAGGCGGTGGCCCATCTCCTGCCCTACATCGAGGCCGAGAAGAAGGCGCTGGTCGAAGCCGGCGGCGAGGCCAAGGCCAGAGGCAAAATCGTCATCGCCACCGTGAAGGGCGACGTGCACGATATCGGCAAGAACATCGTCACCGTCGTCCTGCAGTGCAACAACTTCGAGGTCATCAACATGGGGGTGATGGTGCCGTGTCAGGACATCCTGGCGCGCGCCAAGGCCGAGGGTGCCGACATCATCGGCCTGTCGGGCCTGATCACGCCCAGTCTCGAAGAGATGCAACACGTGGCGGCCGAGATGCAGCGCGACGAATTTTTCCGCAGCCGAAAGATGCCGCTGCTGATCGGAGGCGCCACCTGCAGCCGCGTTCATACCGCGGTGAAGATCTCGCCGCACTACGAAGGGCCGGTCGTCTATGTGCCGGACGCCAGCCGCAGCGTCAACGTCTGCAGTGATCTGCTGAGCGACGAGCGGGCCGCCAACTACATTGCGGAGCTGGAGACCGACTACGAGCGGGTTCGCCAGCAGCACGCAAACAAGAAGCAGACGCCGCTGGTCAGTCTGGCGCAGGCGCGCGCGAACAAAGCGCCGATCGATTGGACGAGCTATGTGCCGCCGAAGCCCAAATTCACCGGCCGACGTATCTTCAAGAATTACGATCTGGCCGAGATCGCGAATTGCATCGACTGGGCGCCCTTCTTCCAGACCTGGGATCTGGCCGGCTCCTATCCCGCCATCCTGACTGACGACATCGTCGGGGAATCAGCGCGGCGCGTGCAAAGCGACGCCAAGCGCATGCTCAAGCGCATCATCGATGGCCGCTGGCTGACGGCCAATGCGGCCATCGGCCTGTTTCCGGCGCACCGCGTCGGCGACGACGACATCGAGATATATGCCGATGAGTCGTGCGAAGACCTGCTGTTCACCTGGCGCGGGCTGCGCCTGCAGACCGAACGGCCGGTGATTGATGGTGTGCCGCGGCCGAACCGCTGTCTGGCCGACTTCATTGCTCCCAAGGGTGCGGTCGTCGGGCCCGACTACATCGGCGTGTTCGCGGTGACCACCGGCATCGGCAGCGACAAGAAGGAAAAGCAGTTTCTCGACGACCTCGACGATTACAGCGCAATCATGCTGAAGGCGCTGGCCGACCGCTTGGCCGAAGCCTTCGCTGAACGCCTGCACCAGCGCGTGCGCACCGAGTTCTGGGCCTATGCCAGCGATGAGGCCTTGAGCGCTGAGGAGATGATCAAGGAAAAATACCGTGGCATCCGGCCGGCGCCGGGTTATCCGGCTTGCCCGGACCACACCGTGAAGGGTGACATGTTCCGCGTGCTCAATGGTGCGGAAATCGGTATGGCGCTGACTGAAAGCTGGGCCATGTCACCCGCGGCGTCGGTCAGCGGCTTCTATCTGGCCCACCCCGATGCGGTGTATTTCAATGTCGGCCGCATTGGTGAAGACCAGTTGCGCGATTGGGCCGAACGCAGCGGGCGGGCCTTCAGCGATGTCCAGCGGGAGTTGGTCAGCCTGGGGTGATTGCCCGCGGTGGTCGGCGGCGTTTGCAGATCAGCGTGCTGCCAGCACGCGGCGAAATTGAATCGCCTCTGCCAGGTGGCCAATGCCGATCTGAGCGCTGTCGGCCAGGTCGGCCGCACTTCGGGCGACGCGCAGCACCCGATGGAAACTGCGCGCCGACCATGCGAGTTTCGTGGCTGCAGCTTGTAGAAAATGAGTGCACGACGGATCGAGCGCGCAATGGCGGTCGAATGCGTCGCCGGCCAGCATCGCGTTGAGCCCCTGTTGGCGCCTGTCCTGTCGATCACGGGCTCGTGCCACCCGCTCGGCGATGACTTCGCTGGTTTCACCGTCTGGCAGGCTCGCCAGCGTAGCGGCCGACACAGCCGGGACATCAACCTGCAGGTCAATGCGGTCGAGCAAGGGGCCGCTGAGCCGGCTTTGGTAGCGATGAACCGCCTCCGGCGAGCAGCGGCAGTCGTTGATCCGGCTTCCGTGGTGGCCGCATGGGCACGGGTTCATGGCGGCAACGAGCTGGAACCGGGCCGGGAACTCGGCCTGGTACATCGCACGCGAGATGGTGATGCGACCCGATTCGAGCGGCTCCCGCAGGGCTTCCAGAGCAATCCGCGGGTATTCCGGAAGTTCGTCCAGAAACAGCACGCCGGCGTGGGCGAGCGAAATTTCCCCGGGACGCGGGGGCGCGCCTCCCCCAACCAGCGCCGCTGCCGATGCGCTGTGATGAGGGGCGCGAACACTGCGTTGGCGCCAGCGGTCGATGCGGAAGCGGCCGACCAGGCTCAGGATGGCGGCTGATTCAAGCGCATCCTGCTGAGACAGTGGTGGCATCAGCCCGGCCAGCCGCTGCGCCAGCATCGACTTGCCGGTGCCGGGTGGTCCGATCAGCAGCAGGCTGTGGCCACCAGCGGCGGCCAGTTCGAGTGCTCGCTTGGCACTGGCCTGGCCTCGCACATCTCGCAGATCGGGCCATGGCTCGGCTGTTGAGGCAGCGATCGGCGCGGCGACTGCCAGCTGATCGGCTGGAGTAGTTTCGCCGTGGCGCATGGCCCGCACCACATCAAGCAGATGGGTGGCGCGCAGGCACACCAGGCCGTCGACCAGTGCCGCTTCTTCGGCGCTGCCCGCTGGCAGCACCAAGGCGTGCGACGGCGAACTTCGCTGCAGGGCCAGCGCCATTGCCAGCGCGCCGCGGACTGGCCGGAGTTCGCCGGCCAGTGACAACTCGCCAGCAAACTCATGGCCGGCGAGGCGGTGCGGATCGATCTGGCCGCTCGCGGCGAGGATGCCCAGCGCGATCGGCAGATCAAAACGTCCGGAGTCCTTCGGCAGGTCGGCTGGGGCAAGACTGACAGTTATCCGCTTGTTGTGCGGGAATTCGAGCCCGCTGTTCTGCAGGGCTGCCCTGACGCGCTCGCGCGCTTCTTTGACCTCGGTGTCAGCCAGCCCGACGAGGGTGAAGCTCGGCAAACCATTGGCAAGGTGCACCTCGACCGTGACCGCCGGAGCGTCGATTCCCAGTAAGGCGCGGCTGTGCAAGACGGCTAGAGACATGGCGTGAAATGTCGCACCGCCGAGCCGAATTCGCTCCCCTCACTCTGGGGGAAACCGACGCGAACCCGGCCGCACCATAAACGTGCGCAAGCCGCTGGAGGTGGCCTGGAATGGTGCGGTCATTTTCACTGCGCTCTGTTTTGGCCCGCACCAAGCAACGATTTGTTGCAGTGGCATGGATTCTGCAGTAGTGCTTCGACGATTTCATCTCAACTACCGTTCTCCACGAGGATCTCATGAAAAAGAACCAATGGCTGGTCAGTGCTCTGCTGGTGATTTCGGCCGCTTCTGCGACCGCCCAAACGGCAGCCCCTGCTTCCGATCTCAGCGTCACCGGCAATGTCGGCTTGTTCACCGACTACCGTTTCCGCGGGATCTCGCAGACCGACCGCAAGCCCGCATTGCAAGGTGGTTTCGACCTCAGCCATTCTTCGGGACTCTACCTCGGCAACTGGAACTCGAACATCGACAGTGCCTTTTATAACGGCAGCAATCTGGAGATGGATCTGTACGGTGGTTACAAGACCGAATTCGGCGGTGTCGGTATCGATGTGGGCGCCATCTTTTACTACTACCCAGGCAGCGGCAAAGGCGGCACCAGCAAGATCGACAACACCGAGATCTACCTCGGCGCCAGTTACGGCCCGGTCAGCTTCAAGTATTACCACGCAGTTTCGGACTTCTTCAGCGTTCCCAATACCAAGGGATCGCAGTACTACGACCTGGCGTTTTCTCATGACTTGGGCAATGGCCTGGGTTTGAACGCCCACGTCGGTTATCAGCGGGTCAAGAATTTCCCCAGCGCCACCGGCAAGATCACCGAC
>JBBRID010000350.1:0-4542 GCA_038221635.1 Burkholderiales bacterium | reverse complement strand
ATCCGTTGCGACCTGAGCGCAAAGTCGATCTCGAAGACCGCTCAGCGCGCATCGATTTGTGGGCCCGCGTCCGGAGCGGGTTTGCAATCCCTGATCTCGAAACCGAACTGGTTCGCGACCGCGAGCAGTGGTACGCCACCCGTCCCGATTACGTCCAGCGCATGACTGAGCGCGGCTCGCGCTATCTTTACCACATCATGGAAGAAGTCGAGAAACGAGGCATGCCGTCCGAGCTGGCGCTGCTCCCCTTCATCGAAAGCGCATTCAATCCGCAGGCGATGTCATCAGCCAACGCCTCCGGCATGTGGCAGTTCATTCCATCAACAGGCAAACATTTCGACCTGACGCAAAACATCTTTCGCGACGATCGCCGCGACGTGTTGGCATCAACACGGGCCGCACTCGACTATCTTCAAAAACTGCACGGCATGTTCGGCGACTGGCGGCTTGCACTGGCCGCCTACAACTGGGGTGAAGGAAGTGTGCAACGAGCGATGGCGCGCAATGAACGCGATGGCCTGCCCACCGACTACCTGAGTCTGCGCATGCCGCAGGAGACCCAGCACTACGTGCCGAAATTGCAAGCGGTGAAAAACATCATTGCCCGGCCGCAACAGTTTGGCCTGGTGCTGCCGGCGCTCGAGAACCATCCCTATTTCCTGTCGATTCCGATCGAACGCGACATCGATGTGGATCTCGCGGCCAAGTTGGCTGGCATGAACCTGGCGGATTTCAAGTCGCTCAATCCGCAGATGAACAAGCCGGTCATTCTGGCCGCCGGAACCCAGCAGATTCTGCTGCCGTATGACAACGCCAACGAGTACGTTCGCCGTCATTCAAAACACACCGGCCCGCTTGCCACCTGGACGGCCTGGGTCGCACCGAAAACGATGCACCCGCGGGATGCGGCGCAACAGCACGGCATGAACGAAACCGCGCTGCGCGAACTGAACAGGATTCCGCCTCGCATGTTGATCAAGGCGGGCTCGACGCTGCTGGTGCCTCGATCGGCCCAGCGCAATGTCGATGTGTCCGAACATCTCGCGGACAACGCGATGATGTCGTTGGCACCCGACCTGCCGCCGATGCGTCGGCTGGCGTTGCGCGCCGGCAAGCGCGACAGCGTGGCGACCATCGCTCGGCGCTACCGCGTCAGCGAGAGCCTGGTCGCTCAGTGGAACAAGACCTCGGCGCGGGCGAGCTTCTCGCGTGGACAGACGATCATCGTCTACGTGCCGCAACAATCCGGTTCACGCGTCGCTGGCGGCAGCAGCAAGAAGTCCAAGGTCATTGCCAGCAGCAAATCGAGCGGCGGCAGCAAGGCGTCGTCGCGGGTGGCTGGCAAGCAAAAGCCTGTGACCAGCCGCACGGCAAGCCGCACCAGCAAGGGTAGCCGGGTCGCGCAGTCGGGCAAGAGCCCGATCAGCCAAATCAAATACTGACGTTCCCCGGCCAGCCTCGGTGCGGCTCGGCCGAGACTCAGGTCGGATCAGCGCCGGTCGAGCAACGCATGAGCGATGGTGCCCAGGTCGACGTGCTCGAGTTCGCTGCCGATCGGCACACCCCGGGCCAGTCGGGTGCTGCGAATCCCGCGCGCTTTCAAGGCCTCGGCCAATACATGCGCTGTGACGTCTCCCTCGGCAGTGAAGCTGGTCGCCAAAATCACTTCTTCGACGACAGTGTCAGTGGCCCTGGATAGCAACTGCTGCAGACCAATATCTCCCGCACCCATGCCATTCAGCGGGCTCAAGCGGCCCATCAATACAAAATACAGGCCACGGAAGCTGCCGCTTCGCTCGAGGGCAGCCTGATCGGCGGGCGTCTCGACGACACAGAGCAAGCGCGCATCCCGATCCGGATCCAGACAGGTTCTGCAGACCTCGTCCTCGGTAAACGTATGGCAGCGTGCGCAATGGCGAATGTCGGCCACCGCATGTTGCAGCGCGCCAGCCAGTTGCTCCGCACCGTCGCGATCATGTTGCAGCAGATGGAACGCCATTCGTTGCGCCGACTTGACACCCACTCCAGGCAAGCGCCTCAATGCGCCGATCAACGCATCGAGCGCGGATTCTTCAGACAACGTCGCAGCCTCCGCCGGGAGCCAGGATTCGGTTCGGCGGCAACACGTTCCGATGCAGCATCAGAATGGCAGTTTCATCCCCGGCGGCAGCGGCATGCCGGCGGTCAGCTTGCCCATCTTTTCGGCGCTCAGCTCTTCGGCGCGGCGCACGCCGTCGTTGAACGCTGCGGCGACCAGATCTTCCAGCATGTCCTTGTCTTCGGCGAGCAGGCTCGGATCGATCGCGATCCGCCTGACATCGTGTTTGCAGGTCATCGTGACCTTCACCAGCCCGGCCCCAGACTGGCCCTCGACTTCAATGCTTGCCAGTTCGTCCTGAGCCTTTTTCAGGTTGTCCTGCATGGCCTGCGCCTGCTTCATCAGCCCGGCCAATTGGTTCTTCATCATCGTGGCGATCTCCTGAGATCCTGGGGAAAGAAAAGAGTGAAGCCGGAATCAACCCGGCTGGATCGAACCGGGCACGATTCGAGCCGTCTTGTAGCGCGCCAGCACCGACTGTACGACCGGGTCATCGGCGATCACTTGCTCAGCCACCTGCTGGCGCCTCAATCGCTCGGCCATTGCACGCAACGCGGGTGTATCGTCGGTAGCCCCGGCCTCGGTTTCAAGGCGTACCTGAATCTTCGACAGTTCGGACAACGCGGCCTGCAGTCGCTCACAATTCGTCGGTGCCCGCAACATCTCGCGATCGACTCGAATCCGCCACACCGCGCCGTCCTGCGTAATGGTGGCTTCGGTGATCGACAGACATTGTGACTGCCAGGCCAATTCCCTGACCAGCGCCGAGATCTTGCCCCCGTCGATCAGTTCACCGACCGTGGCCGCCCAGCGATCGCCAAGGGGCGTCTGCACCAGACGACTGGAAAGTGCGGATTCAGGGCCGACAGTCGACGCGTCATCGGCCGCGGGTTTGACTGGCCGCCGCTCGGCACTGCCGCGCCCTGCCGCACCGGGCCGGTTGTCGCGGGATGCAGACTCGGCAATCTGTTCCGGCGCGCACGACTGCATCTCCGGCGCATCGAGCCAGGCCGGCGGCTGTTCGGGTGGTGCCTGAGCGGGCAGTTCGACGCCCGCCTTGGCCGTCTTGGGCAGCGCGGGTTTCGGAGCACGCGAGCCGGCCGAATCCACCTTGGAGGCAGCTGCAGCGCTGCCGATCCCAACCTCAACCGCAGCCATGGCAGCCTGCGGCGCCTGCAATGCGACAGCCGGTTTCGCGCGGTTGATCACCGCTGAATTGGCGGAAGCGCGTCCGTCATGCGGCCGAAACGCCAGCATCCGCAACAGCACCATGACCAGGCCACCGTATTCGTCCGGCGCCAGGCCCAGTTCGGCCCGCCCATGCAGGCACATGCTGTAGTAGAGCGACGTTTCATCCGCACCGAAAGTTGCCGCAAGGCGTGACGCCTGAGCATGCTCGGGCTCGTCGGGATTTGCCGCCGTCGGCACTGCTTGCAGCACCGCCATCTGTTGCAACAAATCGGCCATTTCCTCGAGCGTGCCCGGCGCCGACAGCCCGAGCCCGCGCAGCCGCTCGACGACAGCCAGCAAGGACGCTCCGTCGGCCGAGGCCAGCGCATCGAGGAGGTCGACCGCGTGGCTGCGATCGACCGCGCCCAGCATCTGCCGCACACCGGCCTCGCCCAGCTTGCCGGCTCCGTAGGCAATCGCCTGATCGGTCAGCGACAAGGCGTCGCGCATGGAACCACGGGCGGCGCGAGCCAGCAGGCGCAAGGCGCCAGCCTCGGCCGGAATCTGCTCCTCGGCGAGCACTTTCTGCAGATGATCCTGGACCGTGGTCGCAGCCATCGGCCGCAGGTTGAACTGCAGGCAGCGCGACAACACAGTCGGCGGCACCTTCTGCGGATCAGTCGTCGCCAGCACGAACTTGAGGTAGTCCGGCGGCTCTTCGAGCGTCTTCAACATCGCGTTGAACGCGTGGCTGGAGAGCATGTGAACCTCGTCGACCATGTACACCTTGAAACGGCCCATTACCGGCTTGTAGACGGCTTGGTCGAGCAGTTGGGTGATCTCGTCGACGCCGCGATTCGATGCCGCGTCGAGTTCGACATAGTCGACAAAGCGGCCATCGTCGATATCGCGGCAAGCCGAACACACACCACAGGGCCGCGAGGTGACACCGCCCTGTCCGTCGGCACCGGTGCAATTCAGTGATTTGGCGAGAATCCGCGAGACCGTCGTCTTGCCGACGCCGCGGGTGCCAGTAAACAGGTAGGCATGGTGCAAACGCTGCTGGTCGAGCGCATTGGCGAGCGCTTGGACGACGTGTTCCTGGCCGACCATTGCATCGAAGCTTCGCGGACGGTATTTGCGGGCCAGAACCAGATAAGACATCGGCCGATTCTACGAGGCGGGATAATTCGCGCGCTGCGCCACCTTCCCTGCCAACCATGACATCGCCAATCCAGCCACACGCCGATTCGACCACGCTGAGTTACGAACAG
>JBBRID010000349.1:0-4561 GCA_038221635.1 Burkholderiales bacterium | reverse complement strand
CCCATAGCTGGGCTATGGGGCTGCAAATCCGGCAAGAACTGTCCTCGCTGGGGCCGATTCTCGCTATCGACGCCCCAAGCCCGACAGGCTCCTAGGCTTCACAAGCCCGCGACAGATCGCGTTGAATGTGACCGAGCGATCACTTGCGTGGCGCCACCACTCGCAGCACCCGAGTCAGCTCGCCCGCCTGCCAGATTTCAATTCGCTTGTCGGTCGCGAAGGGGCGTGCGTTTTCGGTCAGGTCGCCGAGGCTGATGTACAACGCATTCTCTGCATCGACCGCTTCGCGGGCAGCTTGCAATCCACGCAGCGATTCGAGACCGGCTCGGGCCGATTTCCAGCGCTTGGCACTGACCAGCATGTGGCGCCCGTTACGCGCCAGAACGAAATCGACCGGCGGCTTGGCGCCGGGCTCGATCGACCAGCCTTCACGACGAAACGCGGCTTCGAGCAGGCTGGAAAATTCTGGCCATGCCATCGTCGCCAATGCATGCTGGGTCCGCTCGAGCTGCGCGGCACTTGGCAACGCCCACTGGCGCCGCAATGCAATCGCGCCGACCACGGCGAAAGGAACGGATGCCGACAGCGAGCCGACCACCTTGTACTGATCGGGCAGCAGCGCCGCAGCCAGCACGCCGAGGCCTGCCGAGATCGCGAAGCTGATCCACCATGGTGAACGCAACAGAATCGCGAACAGCGAATTCTTGGCCATTTTCAACTGCAAGCGACAACTCCCGAGGTGATCGAGTGCGGCAGTCTAGTGCAGTGTTCGACCGGAACGCGTCTCGAACGATGGATTGCAGCGATTGCGCCGCCGCTGATTGTTCATGGGCGGGAAATATCCATCGCCGCGGCATCGATGAGCTTGGCGACCTCGGCGCCATCACCGATCTGCTCGATCGCCAGCAACGCGAACCGGGCCAGGAACAGTTGGGCGCTCTCCTCGCCGATTGCGGTCATCGTCGTGCACAGTTGCGTATAACAAGCGTCGAGTTCATGGGCGAGCATCAGCGGCCTCTTCGATGGTTTCGGATTGTCGCGGCGCCAAGGTGTTGTTGATCGCGCACTGCAGATCCCGCGCGTCCGGCCTGTGCCAGCGGCCGAGCACATGCCCGTCGGGGCGCAACAGGTAGACCGTGCCAGGCGTCGCTCCATACAGCGGGAACAGCCGTCCCGTGTGATCGAGGATCTGATTCGCCGCGCCGTTGTCAGCTTCTTTCGTCGTTGCCGCCAACAAACGAAACGGAAGACCCTCGGCGACGCAATTTCGCTCGAGGTCGATGAATGAATGGTCGATTGCGCCATCGGTACTGAACACCAGCGCCGTGAAGTGCGGTCCCAGCAGATCGCCGAGATGACCGGTTTGCCTTGAGGCGCCATCGACGATGGTCACCGGACATTCTGCGAAAACGGCGCCTGCCACCGGACCGGCATCGAAATTTTGCGGATCGGCGTCCGGCGCATTGAGCCGCGAGTGCGAATAGGTGATGGCCGAGGTCTGCCGCGGATTGATCAGCGAAGAAAGCCCCGGGTGCTTGACAGCCAGACCGAGTACCGCACGCCGCATCAGATCGAACGCGAACGATGGCGGTGCCATGAATTCGGTGCTTTTGGTGCCGTGGCTCAGATTCTCGTGTGCCGCGGCCACGCGTTCGTCTGAATAGCTGTCGAGCAGTTGATCGTCGGCCAGCCCCTTGATCACGAACGCAAGCTTCCAGGCCAGGTTGTAGGCATCATCGATACCCGAATTGGCGCCACGCACGCCGAAGATCGGCAACAGGTGGGCTGCATCGCCGGCGAACAACACGCGCCCGTGACGATAGCGCTCGAGGCTCAGGGCATTGGCCTTGTAGATCGTGATCCAGATCGGTGACCACGCGCCATGTTCGCCCATCATCTCGAGCAGGCTGGCTACTCTCGGGATCACGTTTTCGGGCTTGATCGCTTCATCCGGGTCTTCGCCGTCACGCAGCTGGTAGTCGATGCGCCAGACCTTGTCGGGTTGCTTGTGCACCAGAACGGTCGAACCGGGATTGCACGGCGGGTCGAAATAGGCAAGGCGCTCGGTTGCGCGTTCGGTATCGAGCTGGATGTCGACGATCACATAGCGACCTTCGTAACTCGTTCCTTGCAACGAGAGTCCAAGTGACTCCCGCACCAAGCTGCGCCCACCATCGGCAGCGACGACCCAATCGGTATCGAGCGTGTAATCGCCAAGCGGCGTCGAGACGGCCAGTCGAGCGCCGCCGTCGTGCGTCTCGATCGAGGTCAGACGCGTCTGCCAGCGGATATCGATCAGCTTGGACAGCTGCAGCGCACGGTCGAGCAGGATCTGTTCGATGTGGTACTGCGCCAGATTGACCATCGGTGGCAGCTTCTGGTTGTCGTCCTGCGGCATCGTGAACCTGAGGACCTCGGCGTCGCGATAGAAGCTGCGCCCGCCGGTCCATGGCAGGCCGATGGTCATGAAGCCGTCGCCCGCACCAAGGCGCTGGGCAATTTGCAGGCTGCGCCGCGAGATGCAAATGGCCCGGCTGCCGGAGCAGACCGAATCATCCGCTTCGAGCAGCACCACCGGCACGCCATGCTGAGCCAGACCCAAAGCGGCCGTGTAGCCGACCGGTCCGCCGCCGACCACCACTACCGGGTGACGCCGCCGCTCGACACCGTCGGCGAGTGCTGGCAGGGCGGGCGCATGGCGCTTGGCCGTGAATGGGTAGGGTACGAAGGAGGGGCTGTTCATGAACGCTTCACAAAGGCAATGAATTGCATTCTGCGTGTGAGTGCAGAAGCACATCAGGACACGGCTGGTTCGTCTCTGCAAACCAAGGGCGAATACTGATTCGATGGCAACTTATCGTATCTATACTAATCATAAGTGTGCTGACAAATTTCAGAGAATGAAGGATGATCACGATGGCTTCCCTCGCTTCCACTCGACCCGTCATCGTCGCGGGCGGCGGCATTGGGGGTCTGGCCGCTGCGTTGGCGTTGTCCAGGCGCGGCCTGCCGGTCAAGGTGCTCGAACAGTCGCCCGAAATCGGCGAGATCGGTGCCGGCATTCAACTCGGGCCGAATGCCTTCGCGGCCTTCGATGCCCTGGGCATTGGCGAGAAGGCGCGGGCGATGGCGGTCTACACCGACGAGATGGTGATGCACGATGCGCTCGACGAAACCCTGGTCGGGCGCATTCCGGTCGGCGAGGCGTTTCGCGAGCGCTTCAAGAATCCCTATGCCGTGATCCACCGCGCCGATATGCACCTGTCGCTGCTTCATGGTGCGATGGAAACCGGACGCATCGAATGCCTGACCGGCACGCGGGTCGAACGCGTCGAGCAGGAGGGCGATACCGTCACGGTGATCGATACCAAAGGCGAGCGCCATGTCGGCCAGGCGCTGATCGGTGCGGACGGTGTCAAGTCGGCCGTGCGCCAGCAATATGTTGGCGACACGGCACGCGTCTCCGGCCATGTGGTCTACCGCGCGGTGGTCGATCGCGCCGACTTTCCCGAGAATTTGCAATGGAATGCCGCGGCGATCTGGGTCGGCCCGAATTGCCACCTGGTGCACTACCCGTTGCGCGGCGGCGAGCAGTACAACGTCGTCGTCACATTCCACAGCCGGCAGGAAGAAAAATGGAGCGTCACCGAAGGCAGTCGCGAAGAGGTGATGAGCTATTTCGAGGGGATCTGCCCGATAGCGCGGCAACTGATCGAATTGCCAAAGGACTGGAAGCGCTGGGCCACCGCCGACCGCGATCCGATCGGCCAATGGGTGTACGGTCGCAGCGCGCTGCTTGGCGACGCCGCACACGCAACCTTGCAATACATGGCCCAGGGCGCCTGCATGGCAATGGAAGATGCGGTGACGCTCGGCGAGGCCCTGCGCGTGCACGACGACGATTTCACCAAGGCGTTTGCGCTGTATCAGCGCTCGCGCGTGGCGCGCACCGCACGGGTCGTCTTGTCGTCGCGCGAGATGGGGCGCATCTTCCACGCCAAGGATGTCGAGCGCCTGGTGCGCAATGAGCTTTGGAAGGGGCGAACGCCAGAACGCTTTTACGATGCGATGGACTGGCTGTACGGCTGGACCGTTGACAACTGTCTGGCGAGATGACCCACCGCCGGAGCGCCTGCGGCGCACTGGCAGAGCCGGATCTGCGGCATCTGCTTGATCGGGTGACTGTATTGAGGAGTGAACCGTGACAACCGAACTGGGACGAATCGAAGACCTGCCGGCCGACTATGTCGACAAGCTGCGGTCGCACAACCTGGTGCCGCTCTGGCCCAGCCTGCGCGCCTTGTTGCCGCCGACCGTGCCGAAGGTGCAGACGCAAGCGACCCATTGGCCTTATGAGGTGATCCGGCCGCTGCTGATGACGGCCGGCGAATTGACGCCGATCGAGAAGGCCGAACGCCGGGTGCTGGTGCTGGCCAACCCTGGCCATGGGCTGGACAAGATGCAGGCCAGTGCGGCGATGTACCTGGGCATGCAGCTGCTGCTGCCCGGTGAATGGGCGCCGTCGCACCGGCATACGCCGAACGCCGTGCGCATGGTGGTC
>JBBRID010000348.1:0-4577 GCA_038221635.1 Burkholderiales bacterium | reverse complement strand
GTCTTCCCGTGTGGTCGACAAGGTCTGGCGCGCCCGGGTATTGCGCAACGCGTTGTCGATGTCGTCGTGCTGTAGTGAAACCCCGACCTGCTGTTCGCTTTCGAAGCCGAGCACCGGCATCTGCCAGCTGTGGTTGGCGCTGGCGCCGACCGTCGTGCGGCGGTCGGGTTGTGCAAATTGATCGCCGTCGATGGCGTTGTCTAGAAAGTAGGTGAAGTTGGAGAACAGGTCCAGCCTCGATCGGATCACGTAGGCCTGCACTTCAGTGCGGCCCGAATCGGTGGTGCGGCGCCAGGCCGTCGAAAGGCTGGCACGTTGCGCGCGACCGCCATCGGTCGGGTCGATGGCGTCGAAGCGCCCCAAAGCGCCCGCCTCCACCGCGCGCCGCGGAATCTGGTCGGTGGCATTCCATGATGCACGGTAGCCCATGCCGGTGACATTCCAGCCGTTGGCAGCATCGCCTTGCGAATAGCGCAGCACCGCATTGAGCTTGTGGTACCGATCGGGCCGGGTGAATGGCCCATCGTTTTCTTGGGCCTCCAGCGCATACAACAGGCGACCGTCACCAGTCGACAAGGCTTTCGGGCTGTCGGCAAGCAAGACCCTGCGCCAACCGTTCTGGCCGAGGCCCACGCTGGCGATACCCTGCGGCAGGGCGTCGACGTAGCGGATCTCGACCGCACCGGCCGACGAAAAATCGCCTTCATCGGCGAAATACGGTCCTTTTTTGTAGCGCAGGCCAGCAGCCAGTTCGGGAATCAGAAAGTTGAGATCAGTCCAACCCTGACCGTGGGCATGGCTGCGCTGGTTGACCAGCATGCCGTCGACGGTGGTACGCAGGTCAGTGCCGTGGTCGAGGTTGAAACCGCGCAGGTAGAACTGGTTCGCCTTGCCCTCGCCGCTGTGCTGGCTGACGATCAACCCGGGCGTGGCTTCGAGCAGTTCGCCGGGACGGTACACAGTTCGCGCCTCGAGTTGTTGCCTGGTGACGGTGCCGACACTGGCCGAGTCGGTGATCCCGACCTGGTTGGTCAATGAACCGGTGACGACGATGCGCTCGAGGCTTTGTTCGCCGCCGGCCTGCGCGGCCAACGGCAAGGCCAGCGCCGACAACGAGGCGATGGCGTGATGAATCTTTTTCATGTGTGTCACTTTCCGCCGGGCGCACGTCGAAAGGCGGCCGGCATGGGGGGTCGGAGGCTGCCGGGCAACGCTGAAAATGCGTAGGCCGGGCTTGATGGCAATCGATCCGCTGTCCAGGTTGCGTGCGCGCACGCACGAAGGGCGTGACGCTCAGGCCCGATGCCCGCACCGATACACAGACGCGCACAGGCGAGGACGCCGCTTCAACACAGGCGTTGCCGGACGAGAAAACCGTCGATCAGACCAGCCGGGGTGGCCGCTCGAGGCGCCGAGGATCGACGCTGCTGCTCCATTGCTGGAGGTGCGGCGAGGCCGGCAACGATGCGCCAGGCGCCGGCAGCGCCGCCGCGAATCGCGGCGGCGCGTCGGAATCGATCAACAGCCGCTTGCCGACCGATGTCGCGCTTGCCGGCAGAACGGCGGCCCGCGTTTCCACACTCACCACGACCGTGTGGTCGGTGGCATCGTGGTGATGGCGAAGTTCGTCGGCGTGCCCGTGTGCCGGTGTCAGGTTGGAATGAACCCTTCGCTTCGATGACAGGTCATGATGCAGCACCGACAGATCGAGTTCGACGACCATCGGCAACTCCGGATTCATCGGCCGGTGCGTGTGCAACATTCCCTGCAAACGCTCGACAGCAACGGCCAGCCCCTGCAGTGGCAAGCAGACGATGACGACGAACAAGGCCAGCCGCTGGATCCAGATGAGAGGCTGCGCCGAGACGAAATTTGGGTGCACGTTCGATGAAATCGCGAAGATGATGGCCTGAGGATGCGAGCCCGCCCTCTGCCAGAGTGACCTCATCGAACGATACGCAGGGCTGGCGGCGGTGGATGCAGCCAGCCATCGCGTTTCCGCGATTCGGCCCGCTCAGAACCTCAATACGAACAACGTGATGCTCGGGAACAACACCAGAACGACGACCCGGATCAAGTCGCTGGCGACAAAGGGCAACACACCCCGGTAGGTGTCCCGGATCGAAATGTCGGGTGCCATCGACTGGATCACGAACAGGTTCATGCCCACCGGTGGTGTGATCAGTCCGACCTCGACGACGATCAGCACCAGAATGCCGAACCAGATCGCCGCATCTTCAGGTGCAAGACCGAAATCGAGACCGGCGAACATCGGGAAGAAGATCGGGACTGTCAGCAAAATCATCGACAGCGAGTCCATCACGCAGCCAAAGATCAAATAAAAGAACAGCACGCCGGTCAACACCGAATACGGCCCGAAGCCCTGGTCGCCGACCCACATCGCCAGTTCCTGAGGCAGTTGCGACAACGCCAGGAAGGTGTTGTAGGCGGCCGCACCGAGCACGATCATGAATATCATCGCGGTGCCACCGGCGGTGGCCTCGAACGCCTCGCGCAATCGTGAACCGCTCAGGCCACCACGCTGCCAAGCCAGCAGACCGGTGGCTACCGCGCCCACCGCTGCACCTTCGGTCGGTGTGAAGATGCCGGTATAGATTCCGCCGATGACGACAACGAAGATCATCAGCGCGGGCCAGACTGCTGCCAATGCCTGCCAGCGTTCAGGCCACGGCATCGGCTCGAGCTGACCCGCCAGCTTCGGGTTGAAGCGCACCGAAAGGTGGATCACAGCCATGTAGCCCAGTGCCGCGAGAACGCCGGGAATGAAGGCAGCGGCGAACATCTTGGCAATATTCTGTTCGGCCAGGATCGCATAGATCACCAGCACGATCGACGGCGGGATCAGAATGCCCAGCGTGCCTCCGGCAGCCAGTGCACCACTGGCCAGGCTGCCCGCATAACCCGCACGCTTGAGCTCCGGCAATGCGACCTGGCCCATCGTCGCTGCGGTGGCCATCGACGATCCGCAGATCGAACCGAAGCCGGCGCAGGCACCGATTGCAGCCATTCCGACGCCGCCGCGCAGGTGGCCGAGGAAGGCCTCCGCGGCCTTGAACAACGCTTTCGACATGCCTCCCAGTGACGCAAACTGTCCCATCAACAGGAACAACGGCACCACCGAAAGCGACGCGTTCGAGAAGCTGCCGTAGGCCATTGTCTTCATCTGGTTCAGCAACGGCGCCGAATCGCCATAGATGTACCAACTGCCGAGCAAACCGAGCACCAGCATCGCCAAGCCGATCGGGACACGGATGAAGATCAGCACCATCAACACCGGAAACGACCATGCGGCGAGTTGCAGCGCGTCCATCAGTGTTCTCCCGCCGACATCTTGAAACCGGCCGGAGGTGTTGCCACACCAACGTCTTCGAGCAGACGCCAGACGTAGACGAGACATCCGAATGCGGCCGGCACCATCGATGCGGCGTAACCCCACCAGACCGGCATCTGCAGGATGAAGCTGACCTCGCCATTCTCCCGGTAGTCTTCCATCGATATGCCCATGCGCCAGACCAGCAGCAGCCAGACAATCAACATCAAGCCATCGGACAGCAAGACCAGAACCCGTTGCATGGCAGGCGGGTAGGCTTTCCAGAACAGATCGACCACGGCATGACCGTTTTTCAGGTGGGTCCAGGGCAGGAAGCAGAACACCGCCAATGCCGTCCCGGCCTCGACCAGTTCGAAGTCACCGGGAACCGGTCCGAGGCCGAAGTTGCTGAGCGTCCGCCCGGTGATGCTCGCGACGCTCAGGACGGCCATCGCGGTCAGCACGAAGCCGCCGATCCACGCCAGTGCCTGGCTGATCCGGTAGATGAAGATGGTCATGCAAAGGCCCAGGTCGAAGAGGTGACGATTATTTCTGATATTTTTCGATCACCCTGGCCGCCTCGGCAGCCAGCTTCGGGCCGTCGATTCCTTTTTCTGCCACCTGCTGGAACCAGACCGCGCGCACGCCGGCTGCGGTGCGCGCCCAGCGCTGGGTTTCAGCAGCGTCGAGCGCGACGATCTGATTGCCGGCCTTCTGCGCGGCCTGCTTGCCGGTGATATCGCCCGCATCCATCGCGCGGCCAAACAGCGCCGATGTCTCGGCACCGCTGTTGGCATCAATTACCTTCTTCAGATCGGGCGGCAATTTATCGTAGGACGCCTTGTTCATCGCGATCGCGAAGGTCTGTGTGTACAGGCCCTTGTTGCCGGCGAATGTAGTGTGGTTCTTCACGATCTGCTGCACCTTGAGCGACGGCGCCACTTCCCACGGAATCGTCGTGGCGTCGATCACGCCTTTCGACAAGGCCTCACCGACCGCCGGCACCGGCAGCCCCACCGGCGTTGCGCCGAGCTGTTCGAGCATGATGTTGATGACGCGCGAGCCACCCCGCACCTTCATGCCTTTCAGGTCTTCGAGCTTGGTGATCGGATTCTTGCTGTGGAACAGGCCAGGCCCGTGCACATGGACGGCGATCAGCTTGACGTCCTTGAACTCGTCCATCGCGTTTTTCTGGACAAACTCCTGGAATGCCCGCGAGCCCGACTCGGCGCTGCCGACGGAAAAC
>JBBRID010000347.1:0-4583 GCA_038221635.1 Burkholderiales bacterium | reverse complement strand
CGCCTGGCTGCGGCAGGCGTGCAGTGCGGTGATCGCGTCGTCTTGCTGATCGACAACCGGCCCGAGTTCATCATCACCCTGCTCGCCATGCAGCGACTCGGCGCAATCGCGGTGCCGGTGGGTGTGCGCGAGCAGCCACCGGGACTGGCTTACATCATCGGCCAATGCAGTGCGATGGGATGCGTGGTGGACGCGGAGTTGGTGCAACGGCTGCCCGCGGCCGACGCAGATGCCGCAACAGCGGCAATGCGGATGGTGATCGGCGACGCCGCAGGACAGGTCTCGATGACCGGGCTGCTTGCGCAGGCCGTGTCACCGAACGACAGTCCGGCGAACGTCCAATCCGCCGAGGACGACACCGCGGTGATTCTCTATACCTCCGGCACCACCGGCCATCCCAAGGGCGCGATGCTGACGCAGCGCACCATCGTCCACTCCTGTATGCACTACGAATGCTGCATGCGGCTGCAGGCGAGTGATCGGTCGGCGCTGGTGGTTCCGGCCAGCCACGTCACCGGGCTGATCGCGACCATCGCCGTGATGTTGATGGTCGGCGGCACGATCGTTATCACGCCACCCTTCAAGGCGGACTCGTTCATCGCGACACTGGCGGCCGAGCGCGTCACGCATACCCTGATGGTGCCGGCGATCTACACGCTATGCCTGATGCATCCGGATTTCGCCAGCGCCGATCTGGATGCATGGCGCATCGGTGGCTATGGCGGCGCGCCGATGCCGGTTGCCACCATCGACGCGCTGGCCGAGCAGTTGCCGCGGCTGACGCTGATCAACGCCTATGGCTCCACTGAAGCCACTTCGCCTGCGACGATGATGCCGGGCGGGCAGACACGTGCCCACGCCGACAGCGTCGGGGTTGCATTGCCAGCGGCCGATATCCGGGTGATGGACGACGACGGCCACGAGCTGCCGGCGGGTGCAGTCGGCGAGCTTTGGATAGCGGGGCCAATGGTCGTGCCTGGCTACTGGGCCAACCCGCAGGCGACTGCGGCGTCGTTCACCGCGGGGTATTGGCACTCCGGCGATCTCGGCTCGATCGACGCCGAAGGCTTCGTCCGCGTCTTCGACCGCAAGAAGGACATGCTCAACCGCGGCGGCTTCAAGATCTATTCGGTCGAAGTCGAGAACGTCTTGATGGCCTGGCCCGGCATGGTCGAGGCAGCGATCGTGGCCAGGTCCTGCCCGGTGCTTGGCGAACGCGTTCACGCCTTCGTTCACGCACCGGGTGCGGAAAAAAAAGACAAAGCCTTGCGTGCCTTCTGCGCCAACCGCCTGGCTGACTACAAGGTTCCCGAGACCGTCACCTGGTGCGAGTCACCGCTGCCGCGCAATGCCAACGGCAAGCTGATGAAGCGGGTGCTGCGTGAACAATTGCAAGCCATGCTGCGCGACGACGAGTGAACGAACCGGCGGCGAACTGGCTTCAGTCGGGCCGCTCGCTCATGCTGTGGTGCCGGGCACGATGCCGGGCCTGGCGTTCGCCGTGACCAGCTGGCTTCTTCGGCGTCGAAGCGCATGAAGCGCTGCCACAGGCAATACGCCGTGGGCGCCGCACCTATCCAGCGCCTGCCAAGCCGGCCGCATGGGGCAGGCATCAAGCCGCTCATGTGCGTCCTGATGTTGCCAGGCACTTTTCGCAGATGCGCGTCAGCAAGGCGTGCCAGGAAGTTGCGAAGGCATCGACACCTTCGCGCTGGAGCCGCGCGGCCAAGGCGTCATCATCGACGCCTTCACGCGTGAACCCCTCGATCACGATCTCGGCATCGCCGCCGTCGACGGGCAAGGTCCTTCCCAGCTCACCGTGGTCGGCATAGGCCAGCAGCGTTTTCTCGGGCAAGGTGTTGATCGTGCCGGGCGCCGCCAGCGCCTGCACATAAAGCGTATCGGGCGCCTCGGGATCCTTGGTCCCGGTGCTGGCCCACAACAGGCGCTGCGGCCGTGCGCCGGCTTCAGCCAGGCGTTGCCAGCGCTGCGACGCCAGCAGTTCGCAGTGGGCCTTGTAGGTGCGCATCGCGATGGCGATACCCATGCGGTTGTGAAAGGGCGACGCGATTTCCTGCTTCACTGCCACGTCCCAACGGCTGACGAACAGCGACAACACCGACGCGACGTTCGGGTCAAGGTCAGCCGCAATCCGGCGCTCGATGCCGCGCATGTAAGCCTCGGCAGCAGCCAGCACATGTCCACGCGAGAACAGCAAGGTCACGTTGACCGGCACGCCGTCGAAGATGACTTCCTCGATGGCTTCGATCCCCTGTGGCGTGCCCGGAATCTTGATGAACAGATTGGGCTTGCCGGCTTTCGCATACAGATGGTTCGCTGCCTGGATGGTGTGGGCTGCGTTTTCGGCCAGCAGCGGCGACACCTCAAGTGACACCCAGCCGTCCACACCGTGGCTGGCGTCGAAGGCCGGACGAAACAGGTCGGCGGCCTCGGTCAGGTCTTCGAGGGCGAGTTCGAAGAACAGCTCTTCACCCGACAGGCCCGCGCCCGCGAGCACGCCGATGCTGGCGTCGTAGCTGTCGCCCGCGCCAATTGCATGTTCGAAGATCGTTGGGTTGGACGTGAGGCCGGTCACCGACAAGTCGCGGATATAACGCGCCAAGGTGCCGCTGCGCAGCAGCGTGCGGGTGATGTTGTCGAGCCAGAGGCTCTGGCCGAGTTGATGCAGTGCAAGAGTTGGTTTCATCGGAGGTCCTTGTAGGTGTTCGAGGAGTCGCCCGACCAGCGCGGCGGTGTGACCATCGCCGATCATCGCGTCGTCCTCGATTGGCAACGGCACGCTTCAGCTCGCCGCTTCGGGATTGCACCATCCGCCATCAGCGGCGATGAAATGGTTTGCAGCAGGCGGTCCCCACGAGTCGGCTGGGTACACGTGAACCGGCGGGTGATCGACCAGCACCGGCTCGACCACGGCCCACGCTGCCTCGATCGCGTCTTCACGGGAAAACAGTGCGCCATCACCGGTCATCGCGTCGGTCAACAGGCGTTCGTAAGGCGACTGTTCGCCGGGCTCCTCTTCGAGCAGGGAGAACTCGCGCTGCTCGCCGACGAACTCCTTGCCGGCCCGCTTGACGCGGGCACCGATCGCGATCGTCGAGCGCGGTGACAGGTGAAAGCGCAGGTAGTTGGCATCCTCGCGCACGGCCGCATCGCCGAACAGGTTCTGCGGTGGCGCCTTCAGGCGCACCACTACCTCGCAGGCGGTGAGTGGCAGGCACTTGCCCGAGCGCAGGTACCAGGGCACGCCACCCCAGCGCCAGGAATCGACATGCACACGCAGCGCGCAGAAGGTCTCGACATCCGAGTCGCTCGCGACCTGCGGTTCGTCGCGGTAGCCCTGGTACTGCCCGCGCAGGATGTCTTCAGCGCCGAGCGGGCGCATCGCGGCGAAGACATCGGCCTTCTGGCGGTGCACGGACTCGAAGTCGCGGCTGGCCGGCGGCTCCATCGCCAGCAGCGCGACGATCTGGAACAGATGGTTCTGCATCACGTCGCGCAGGCAGCCAGCGCTCTCGTAGAACGCGCCGCGGCCCTCGACCCCGAACTGCTCCGCCAGCGTGATCTGAACGCTCGCGATGTGGTTGCGATTCCAGATCGGCTCGAGAAAGGCGTTGGCGAAGCGAAAGTACAGGATGTTCATGATCGCCTCCTTGCCCAGGAAGTGATCGATGCGGAAGATCGAGTCTTCGGGGAAGGCGTCCCGTGCCACCGCGTTCAGTTCGCGCGCCGAGGCGAGGTCACGGCCGAACGGCTTTTCGACGATGACCCGCCCGCCTTCGGCCAGGCCGGCGGTCTTGAGGCCGCGGATGACGTTGGAGAACAGGGCCGGTGGAATGGCAAGGTAGAAGGCCGGGCGCTGTGCGCCATTCAATGCGACCCGCAGCGCGTCGAAGGTTGTCGCGTCGTTGTAGTTTCCGCTGACGTACTGCAGAGCCGACAACGTGCGGTCAAGTGTGGGCTGGTCGATCTCGAAGCCTGCCTGCTCGACGCTGCCGCGGGCACGCGCACGCAACTGCTCGCTGCTCCACTTCGACGAAGCCACGCCGATCACCGGCACCGTCAGCGCACCGCTGCGGCACATCGCATACAGGGCAGGAAAGATCTTCTTGTAAGCCAGGTCGCCGGTCGCGCCCAGCACCACCAATGCGTCGGACTGCGTGTGTGGGTTGGTGGCATTCGGGTTCATCTCATGTCCCTGATCCTGAGCTGTCGGCGGGTTTCTCGACATGGCCACCGAATTCATGCCGCATCGCCGACTGCACGCGGTTCGCGAAGTCGGCGTTGCCCCGAGAACCGAATCGCGCATACAGCGCCGCGCTCAACACGGGCGTCGGCACGGCTTCGTCGATGGCCGCCTGAATCGTCCAGCGGCCTTCGCCGGAGTCCGAGACCCGACCTTCGTAGCTGTCCAGCATGGGGTCGGCTGCCAGCGCCGCGGCCGTCAGATCCAGCAGCCACGATCCGATCACACTGCCACGGCGCCAGACTTCGGCGATCTCCGGCAGATCCATCTCGTACTGATAGTGCGCGGGCTCACGCAGCGGTGTGGTTTCGGCATCGAC
>JBBRID010000346.1:0-4611 GCA_038221635.1 Burkholderiales bacterium | reverse complement strand
AGCCGTTGAAACGCCGATTGGCAATTTGCACGCCGGTCTGCAGGCCGACATTCCAGCCGGAAAAGCGGCTCAGATCCAGATTGAGGTTGGGCGTGGCAATCCAGCCAATGACATGCGGTTTCGATTCGATCGTCATCGCCGCCCGCAGGGGTGCTCGAAGATCGAGTTTCCAGCCCGGTCCGTCGGCCAGCCTCAAATTCAAGTTCGGGCCCAGTTCGATGGTCGGCCGCAGGTCGGCCATGCCCTCGCGGGCCCGGTTGTCGTCGCTGCGGGTCGGCGCGCTGGCAGCCAGACTCAGATCGACATGCAGCCGATCTGATTCGAACAGCACGGCGCGGGCGCCATCGCGGTCGGCCTTGAAGATCTCGCCGCGGTAGACCACATAGGGCACCGGCAGCAGCCAGCCTTGCGATTGGTCGGATCCGCGGTAATGCGGCATCCGCAATCCAGCGACACCGGCACCGAATTCCCACAGCGGACGCTCTGCGGCCTGAGCGCCGCCGAGCAAAGCCGACGCAGCCGCGCACACCAGACACCGAACGGCCATCACGGCGAAAGGGGCGCGGGCCATCATCGGGCCTCGGCGACTTCGTCGCGGAGGTTGATCTTGCGCTGACGCCAGCCGCGCAAACTGCGCCCCAGGTGACGCAATGAGATCACGTAATAGATCGCCTTCAGGACCCACAATGATGGCTGAATCGGGCTCTTGCCGTACAGGTCACCGGCTAGCAGCGCAAGCAGCGCTTCCTTGACGCGCAGGGGATTGGCTGGGTACATGAACAGCTGCCGAATGGTCGGATTGGTGACGCGGAAGATGAACCACGAAAACTCGTCCGGCCCCTTGCGCACCAAGGCCTCGTAGCGTTTGCGCGCGGCGGCGGCGTGGGTCGGCTGGTCGAGCCGGCTCGCCACCACCTCAGCGCCGTCAAACGCGTTGCGCATCGCCAAGTAGACGCCGGACGAAAACATCGGGTCGATGAAACTGTAGGCGTCACCCAGCAGCAGATAACGATCGCCGCTGGCGTGGTCACTGCTGTACGAATAGTTGCCGGTGGCGTGCACTTCGCCGCCGACCAGTTTGGCGTCGGTCAGGCGTTCAGCCATCTCGGGGCACATAGCTATGGTGTCGGCAAAAAACTCGGGCAACGGCTTGGTGCGTGTTTTCAGGTAGTAAGGCCAACAGACAAACCCGACGCTGGTGGTGCCATCGGCCAGTGGGATGAACCAGAACCAGCCGTGCTTGAACCACATCAGGCTGATGTTGCCTTCTCGGCGCCCCGGCAGGCGGTTGGCGTCGGTGAAATGGCCGAACAGCGCCGAGGTGTTGTGGCGCGGGTTCTTCTGCTTGCAGCCCAGCTTGTTGGCCAGCACGGTATCGCGCCCGGAGGCATCGACGACGAACGCAGCGCGCCAGCTGGCTCGGCCGTTGGCATCTTCGGCTTCGACGGTGGCGCCATCCGCATCGAAGGCGACATCGCGTACCCGCCATCCTTCCAGCGTGGTCGCACCTTTCGTGGTCGCGTTACGGAACAGCAGCTCGTCGAGTTCCGACCGGCGCACCTGCCAGGCATACGGCTGGCCTTTGTCCCAGGCATCGGCAAATTCGAGGTAACTGCGATGCTCGTGATCCGGGGAAACGAATTCAATGCCCCATTTGGGCATGCCGATGCGCTCGACCTGATCGCGCACGCCCAGACGCTCGAACAACTCGGCGTTGCCCGGCAGCAGCGACTCGCCGATATGGAAACGTGGATGAACCGCCTTCTCGAGCAAGACGACCCGCCGCCCTTGTCGAGCCAGCAGCGCCGCCATCGTCGATCCTGCCGGACCGCCGCCGATGACGACGACGTCGCATTCCTGAGTGGTGGTGCTGGATTCCGCTCGACTCATCAGTGTTCGGCCTCAGGCAGAAGTGCCAGTGGTTAGCGGTTTGACGGCCGTGAACTCGGAGAAGATGCCCAGCTGTCGCTCACGGCGCACCTGCTCGAAGCCGACCGCGCGCAGCGCCTCGATCACGGCCTCGCCGGACATGCAGGCTTCGATGGTGTCCCAGTAGTAGCGCCACAGCTCGGCCGTATCGGTCTTGCGGGCCACGACCCGCGCGATCAACGGCACAACCGCCCGCATGTAGGTCTTCAACAGGGATTGGGCGATCGGCCCGTCGGGTTTGCTGATTTCGAGAATCAGCAGACGTCCACCGGGACGCAGCGTGCGGTGAAACTCGCTGAACGCGGCATTCACATCGGAGATGTGGCGCAGCGCATAACCCATCGAAAGGAAATCGCAGCACGCGTCGGCACACGGCAAGGCTTCAGCGCGGCCGGCGCGCAAATCGACACCCGGCAAGTCGATCTCGCCCATCATGCCAGGGCTGGGATCGACGCCGATCAGGCTGCCGCTGTCACCGATCAGTTTCAAGGCCTCGCGCGCCACCAGGCCGGTGCCGATTCCGACATCGAGCACGCGGTCGCCTGTCACCAGCCCGGCGCGGCGCATCGCCTCACGCCGATACCACGGACCAGAGCCGAAGGCCAGCACGCGCTCGATGCGATCGTAGTCGGCGGCGGTGGCGTCGAAGATGCGACGCAGGTAGCGCGTATGTTCGGCCTCGTCGCCGTAGTAGGCGGGCAAGGGGGTATGGGGCAACAACGCCTGCTTTTCGACGATCGACGGGTGTGGCGTTTCCATGCAGGGCATTATCGCCAGATTGAAGGGGCCCCGGCGTTGCAGCATGTCGTGGCAGCGACGCCGGGAGGCGGCCTTGCTGGTTGCAGGTGTGTCGACCGTTCTTTGCCAGAATGCAGCATGGATAGGATTGAAGCCTGTGTGATTGGCGCTGGCGTCATCGGCCTCGCGGTCGGCCGCGCGTTGGCCATGGCCGGACTGGAAACCGTGGTGCTCGAGCAGGCGCAAGGCATCGGCACGGCAACCAGCTCGCGCAACAGCGAGGTCATCCACGCCGGCATCTATTACCCCGCCGGCTCGTTGAAGGCGCGCCTGTGCGTGGAGGGCAGAAAGCTGCTTTACACACACTGCGATGCGCATGGCGTGCCCTACCGCCGCTGCGGCAAACTGATCGTTGCTGCGGACGATTCCCAGTGCGTCGAGTTGCGCCGCATCGAGGCGCGCGCCCAGGCCAACGGTGTGGCTGATCTGCGCTGGATCGCCGGTGCCGAGTTGTCTGCGCTCGAACCTCAATTGCAGGCGACCGCGGCGCTGCTGTCGCCTTCGACCGGAATCATCGACAGCCATGCCCTGATGCTGTCGCTGCAAGGCGACATGGAAGCCGCTGGCGGAGCCATCGCATTCGGGTCACCGGTGTTGGCAATCGAAGGCGATGAGCAGGGCCACGTGCTGCAGGTCGGCGGCGGCGCTGGCATGGAGATCGGTGCCAGTATCGTTGTGAATGCGGCAGGATTATGGTCACCTGAGGTGGCGGCGAGAACAGCGAATCTCGGCGCCGGTTTCGTCCCCGAAGCACGCTTTGCCAAGGGCAACTACTTTTCTCTGGCGGGCCGGGCGCCGTTCTCACGTCTGGTCTATCCGATTCCGCAACCCGGCGGCCTTGGGGTGCATCTGACGCTGGACATGGGAGGGCGGGCCCGTTTCGGACCCGACGTGCAATGGCTGGCCATCACCGAGCCCGAGGCGATCGATTACCGCGTCGATGCGTCGCGCGCCGATCGCTTCTATGCCGAGATCCGGCGCTACTGGCCGGCCCTGCCCGACGGCGCCTTGCATCCCGACTACAGCGGCGTGCGGCCCAAGCTGTGGCTGGCCGGCGATGTCGGCGAAGCGCCGCTTCACGACTTCGTCATCGACGGCCCCGAACGACACGGCTTGTCCGGGCTGGTCAATTTGTTCGGAATCGAATCGCCCGGCCTGACGGCTTGTCTGGCGCTGGCCGATGAGGTCTGCTCGCGTGTGCTGCCGGGGTTTTCGACGGGTGCGCAGCTCTGAACGGGGATTGCGCAGCCCCCCTCGTTTGCCTCAATCCTCTTTTCGTCCGTTCGCCTCGAGACATCGACGCGCTGGTCGGCGAAGCACGCAAGCTGCTCGGGGCTAGGCTGGCACGGGCCGGCCCCGGAATTGCTGCAACGCCAGGGCCGCAATCACCAGCGTGATCCCCAGCACGTCCGCCAGCATCGTGGGGTAGACCAGCGCGAAGCCGGCCGTGAGCAGCATCAACCGCTCGACAGCATTCGTCCGCTTGAGCGCCCAACCCTGGAAGCCGGCCGCCAGCGCCGCGACGCCCAGCGCGGCTGTGGCCGCCACTTCCGCGATGGACCACCAGTTGGCAGCGGCCAGCGCCTTGGTCGATCCCATCAACAGCAGGCCCTGTCCGCTGGGATCGAGAACGAACATGAACGGCACCAGGAAGGCCGGCACTGTGTACTTCCAGCATTGCAGCGTGGTTTTGTAGGGGTCACCGCCCGTGATAGCGGAAGCCGCAAAGGGCGACAGCGCCGTGGGTGGCGAAACTTCCGACAGCACGGCGTAGTAGAAGATGAACATGTGCGCCGCGAAATCCGGTACGCCGAGCTTGATGAGGGCGGGCGCGGCGATGACGGCACAAATGATGTACGAGGCCGTCACCGGCACGGCAAGTCC
>JBBRID010000345.1:0-4613 GCA_038221635.1 Burkholderiales bacterium | reverse complement strand
CACCACGGTCAGCGGCACGACAAAGCCCAACATCACGCCCGAGAAGGCCGGCAAGGCGTCGTGCTGCTGCGCTGCCAGGATCAGGTAGGCCACATAGGCGACGTAGTAGCCAAGGAAGACGCCGCCTTCCCAGCGCGCGATCTCGCGGCCGGTCATGAACACCGGCAGGCAGGCCAGGGCCACCGCCAGCATGACCCAGATATCGAAGGCCAGCACCGATGGTGCCATCAGCAGGCCCAGGTCGCCTGACACCAGTCCTGACAAGCCCAGGCAGCCCAGGATGTTGAAGGTGTTGCTGCCGACGACGTTGCCCACCGCGATGTCGCGTTCGCCCTTGATCGCCGCCGCGACGCTGGTGGCTACCTCGGGCATGCTGGTGCCAGCGGCGACGATGGTCAGGCCGATGACGAGGTCGCTCACGCCCATGGCCTTGGCGAAACTCACCGAGGCCTGCACCAGGTAGTCCGAGCCGAACACCAGCGCCACCAGACCCACGGCGATCAGACCGACCTGTGCCGCCCAGTGGCTGTCCCACGCGCCGGCCCCGGCGGGCTGGATCGCGTCTGCGAACTCGTCCTTCGCGGCCTGTGTCTCGCGACGCGACTGCACGACCAGGAACACGGTGTAGGCCACCAGCAGCGCGAACAAGATGCCCCCGTCCAGAAACGAGAGATTGCCGTCCAGCGTGAGCGCCAGCAGCAGCAGGCTCGCGCCGAGCATGATCGGCACCTCCTGTCGGATCAGCTGGATATTGACCACCAGCGGCGCGATCAGGGCGCTGATGCCGAGGACGAACAACACGTTGAAGATGCTGCTGCCCACCATGTTGCCGATGGCAATGTCGGTCTTGCCGTCGAGCACGGCGCCGACGCTCACCGCAACCTCGGGCGCGCTGGTGCCGAGAGCGACGATGGTGAGTCCGACAACGAGCGGGCTGATGCCGAACGACAGCGCCAGTTTGGACGCGCCGCGCACCAGCATGTTGGCGCCGATGACCAGCAGAATCAGGCCGCCGAGAAACATGAGCATGTTCATGCCTGCTGAGCCGGCTGAGGACCGGTGTCGCCACCGCGGCGGCGCCACATCGCAACGAACAGGTGCAGCCCTGCCCCCAGCAAGGCAAGCAGCGCGCTGCCGAGGGCCCAGATCGCCCAGGTCGCCATGGTCAGGCCGCCGGCCAGCGCCGGCGCGGCCTGAAGCAGACTGTCAACGGCCGGCGCCAGGCCCGACAGCACCGAGGTCATCGCCTGCGCGATCTCCGGCGGTACCCACGGGGCCAGCCACTCCGGCAGACGAAGGCCATCGACGCCGGATGCGGCGCCTGTCAACGTGCCTGCATTGGTGAGCGTCCACACGGCGACGGCATTCACCGCCCAGGCCGCCAGTGTCCAAAGTGCAAGAACGCTGAAGATCAGAAACCAGCTGAGCGCGTAAAGCATGATCGGTGCGTCTTGGTTGAGTAACAGAAGGCGATAGTCTTCAGCACTTTTGGATTCGAATGAATCAGCGTTAGAGTGATGTCAGGTTCGGTTTTTGCGAAGTGAGATCCTGATGCTGAATTTCCGCCACCTTTACTACTTCTGGGTCGTCACGAAAGAAGGCGGTTTTGCACGGGCGGCCGAGCGGCTCGACATGGCCGTCCAGACCATCAGCGCCCAAGTGCGCGAACTGGAGAAGACGCTGGGGCACCAGCTGCTCAAGCCCGAAGGCCGGGGCGTCGCGCTGACCGAGGCGGGCCAAGCAGCATTCGCGCGAGCGGAGGAGGTCTTCCAGATCGGGCAGGCAATCCCCGATGAGGTGCGGGAGGCGGCCAGTGGCAAGCTGGCACGCCTGGCAGTCGGCTTCTCGGACGGCATCTCCAAGCTTGCGGCGCACGCGTTGCTCGAGCCCATACTGGGCACACCCTCGCTGCGGTTGCTGTGCCATGAGGGCGAGTTCGACCAATTGCTGGCCGAACTGGCATTGCACCGCCTGGATCTGGTGCTGGCCGGGCAGGCCGCGCCCAGCAATCCGAACCTGCGGCTGACCAGTGAGCGCTTGGTCCAGTCGCCGTTGGAGTGGTACGGCCCTACAGCAATCGTCCGCCCAGCCGAGGTGGCGGGGTTCCCCCAATCACTGGATCGCCTGCCCGTGCTCCTGCCCACCGGACACTCGGCGCTGCGCTTCAAACTCGATCGCTGGTTCGAAGCAAAGGGCCTGCGCCCACGGATCGTCGGCGAGTTCGAGGACAGTGCCTTGTTGGCTGTTTTCGCGGCGCGCGGGCTCGGCGTATTCCCGGTGAGCCAGCTCGGAGCCTCAGACGTGGCAATGATGCGCGGATTGCGGCTGCTCGGCCGCTGCGAAGACGTGTCGGAAGAGATTCACGCCATTCGGTCGCGCCGAGGGCAGCATCACCCGTTGGTGATGCAGGTTTTGGCAGCAGTACGAACTTGGTGAAGGCGCTCAAACGGCCTGCGATGCAGCCGGCGTTCGGTCGCACGCAGCTACAGCTTCAGAGTCAGGCCAATGACGGCGAGCGGCCTCGAGCACAAATATTTCGCCGTCGGCGAGATGGCGGTCCGCGTTGGTGACCGCGACGGCCAGTCGCAACACCTTGCCCCTGAGCGCCGGATCGGTCACCTCGGCCATCAGGGAAGCCAGGGCATAGTCGTCGACGTTTGCCAGAAGCGAGCCACTGGCGTATGCGCCGAGCAGCAGGTCTTCACAAAGGGTCTGGACGATTCCTGACATGGCATCGTGCGGCAGGCCGAGTTCACGCGAAGCCTCCAGCCGATCGAGGGCGTCCAATTCGGATCGGCACACATGCCCGTCGGCGATGAGAACGAGCGCAACAAGGCGTGCGGCGGCTTCGGGACTGTTGCAGGGGTAGGTACGCATGGCGGCTTCGTCTTTCAGGTAGAGCGCAAGGAGTCGGGCTGGGCTGATGAGACGAGGTCGCGCCCGGTGGACGACCTCTGTACCGATACGGCTCGGCTACTCGTGCCGGTGGCGACGCGGCCCCAGAGGATCCGGCTGCGGTTTGGCAACTCGAACCCGAATCAGGGCGGGTGTTCGCGGTTGACTCGCAGACCATTTCCAAGTGAAATGAGTCTTCATTGGTGAACCTGGAGAGTGTTGGAACATACCGAACCTTCGGCTGGATCGGAGCCTGGAAGAAGCAGGGTGTCCGAGGTCTGAGGTGCGGAAAAAGCGAACCAGTTCGGATCGTTAAGCAGGTCTGATCATCAAGTTCAATCGATGCGGTTCCAATCGCCTGCGCCCGTGCTCGGGCCAGCGCTCGCACTCGCACTCGATGAGCTGATCATCAGTATCGGTTTTTCCGAAGTTGGAGTCATTGATTTGCTTCTTCTTCGAACCACCGATACGCCGTACTTTGCGGCTGTCCCTCAATCGATGGAGAGCTGTGATGCAGGTTCTTTTCAAGTCCCGCGATCCGCAAGCCGACGAACTGCGTGATGTGGCGCAACGCCGTATGCGCTTCGTGTTTCGCCGCATCGACTGGCTGATACCGAAAGCCACCGTGCAACTGTCCGACGTCAATGGCCCGCGCGGCGGCATCGACAAGCGCTGCCAGGTCGAAATCAACAGCGATGTCGCCGGTACCGTGGTGGTCGCGTCCGTGGCTCGCGACTGGCGTACGGCCTTGGACATGGCCTTGGCGCGGGCTGCGCGATTCTTGATGCGCCGGTGGCGGCGCGGAAACGACACCAAGCGATTGCGCCAACGCGTCATCCCGCTGAGCGACAGTGAATCGCTGCCCAGGTGAATGACTCGTACAGGGAGAAGACCATGAGGTGCCCTACCTGCCCTGATCAGCCTTGGTGATGACCGATCGCCAAGGGGTCGTTTGACTCCGTCCCCTCTCACCCTTGGAGAAGACAACATGCGCACGTATATGTGCAACAGCCCGCAGGCCGCCGCCCGCATCGTTGCGTTGACCGTCCTGGCAGACCGGGATATCGGCAAGACTGAGCTCGACCTTCTCGATCGCCTGGCCGTTCACGAACAACTGGGCCTTGATCGACCGGAGTTCCATGCCGTCCTCGACAGCCTGTGCGAAGACCTCTTGTCGAGCGAGCAACTGCAATGGGCTGATGCGTGCCCGGTGGACGATCGCACGCTGGCCCAGTTGATGGGCGAGATCGAAGATCCAGCCCTTAGGCGAAGGCTGCTGCGGCTGTGCATCGAGATCGCCGAATCCGACGGTCAAGTAGCCGATGGCGAATCGATCGTGTTGACCGCTGCAGTCGAGCATTGGGGCTTGCACCATGAGATGCTTCGGTCGCCGGACCGGGATCTGCTGGCATGGACCAAAAACGCAGCGGGCTAGGCCGTGTGCTGCTGCTGGTGAGTGCGCGCATTGCTCAGGACGCCGCCGCAACCCAGGCACCACCGGGCTGGTAACGCCAGATGCCCGCGCCGTCGGCAAGGCGGAACAAGTGGAGCCACTCGTTATCGAGCAGATGGCGCACCGTCGTGCTGCTGGCAACGACATCGTCGATCGCGGCCTGTGGCGCCTGGATGAACACGCTCAGCCGCAGCGGGGTGTGACGCAAGCGATGGCCATCGTGCAGCGACTGCATCGGCAGCCCGATTCGCAGGTCTCCGCCGTT
>JBBRID010000344.1:0-4617 GCA_038221635.1 Burkholderiales bacterium | reverse complement strand
CAGGCGCCGTCCCGGTGTAGTGGCGCAGCCGATGCAAGGAATAGTCGACGCGCGGCGCCGTGAACAGCGACAAGGGCTGGGCTTCGCCGGGCTCGGGGTCATGGGTGCCGTTGGCGATGCCGTCGTCCATGGCAGCCAGATCCGGCAGATCAAACAGGTCACGGATCTGGATGCGTCGCGCGCTGTCGAGCGAGCCCTCGAGGTGATCGTGCTCAGCCAGCGAGAAATGGACCGGAATCGGCTGCGTGCTGGTACCGATTTCGAGGGGTACCTGGTGATTGGTCAGCAGCAGACGAAACTGTTCGCGGTAGTACGTACTGAACAGATCGGGACGGGTCAGCGTGGTTTCGAAGGTGCCGCGGCCGGCGACGAAGCCATAACTCAGGCGCGAATCGGCGCGCGCGACGGTGTCGGTCTGGATGCGGACCATCGGGTAACAAGCGCGTACCGGTCGGCTCAGCGTTTCGCCGGCGACGAAACGCCGCAAGGCCTCGCGCAGGTGGTTCAGGCTGTTCTGGTAGATCGCCTGCACCTGCGCCAGTGCGGCGTCGGGATCGTCGAATAGCGCTGGCGCCATGTAGGCGGGCGTGGCGGTGAAATGGGGGTCCATGAAAGTCCTTGCAAGCAAGCATCATTCTCGCTGCTCGGCGCCAGCAAGCTGAAATACGTGTCGGCAGCCACGGCTTGTTCCCAATCCTGGTTCATCTGCACGCCAAATCGCTACAGTCGAGTCTCTGGCCAGCGCCCTGATTTACATTGAAACCGATGACATTTCCCGAACAGATTCCCTCCGAACGCCCTCCGCGGCCGTCGGCCACCGTGGTCCTTGTTCGTCCGGCCGAAGGCGGCGGAATCGAGGCTTTGCTGCTGCTGCGCGCTGAACGCGGCGACCACAACAGTGGCGCCTGGGTATTTCCCGGCGGCTTGACCGATCCGAGGGATCGCGATGTCGACCATCACGTTGATGGCCTCGACGATGTCGAAGCCAGTCGACGGCTGAGCCTGTCCTCGCGCGGACTCGATTTCTACCTTGCCGCGGTGCGTGAATGTTTCGAGGAGTCGGGCATCCTGCTCGCGACCACGCCGTTGCCCGAGCTGGATGCTCTGCAGCATTGGCGCGGTTTGCTGCAGCGCGGCGAATGTGGTCTGGAAGACTTCTGCGATGCGTGTGGACAACGTCTGGCGCTCGGCGATGTCGCTTACGTGAGTCATTGGCTGACACCACTCGGGCGTCCGAAGCGCTTCGATACCCGCTTTTTTGTCGCCGTTGCGCCGCCCGGGCAAGTCGTCATGCACGATGGCAGTGAAACCGTCGGTCACTTGTGGATCCGTCCTGCCGATGCCCTGGCGCGAGGCGAGGCGCTGAAGCTGCTGACGCCGACGCTGCACACACTGCGCTTGCTGGCTCGGCATGAGACGGTCGACGACCTGATGGTGTGGGCCAAGTCGGTGCGCGAGATCGTGCAAATCCTGCCCTCGCTGGCGATGACCAGCAAGGGCCTGCAGCCCGTCATCCCGGAAGACGCCGCTTACGCCGAGGTGCTGCGGCTCGATCCCGCGCGCGCCGGCAAGGCCTGGCGCGAACTGGTGCCGGGTCGCCCGATCCGTCTGTCGGAACGACTCATCCGGGTGACGGCCAACAACGGCAGCATGATGACCGGGCCTGGCACCAACACCTATCTGATCGCTGCGCCATCGCCCGAAGGACGCGACGAGTGGGCCGTGGTCGATCCCGGCCCTCCGGATCGAACCCATGTCGACGCCATCGTGGCGGCCGCACCCGGGCCGATCCGCTGGATATTCGCCACCCACACGCACCGTGATCATTCACCCGCCACCACGATGCTGCGCGAGTTGACCGGCGCGACTGTGCACGGTCGCGTTGCCGACTTTCCCGAGTGGCAGGATGAGACCTTCGTTCCCGATGTCGCACTGAAGGGAGGCGAGCGTTTCGTCTTCGGTTCCGGCGCGGCCGCCACCAGCCTGTCGGTGATCCACACGCCGGGCCACGCCTCGAACCACCTGTGTTACCTCATCGAGGAAGAAAAGACATTGCTGACCGGCGACCACGTGATGCAGAGCTCGACGGTCGTGATCAACCCGCCCGATGGCGACATGGCGGCGTATCTGCAATCGCTGCGTTCCTTGATTGCTGATCTCGACATCGAGTGGATCGCGCCGGGTCATGGTTTTCTGATGGACAAGCCGCTGGCCGCGATGCAAGCCATCGTCGATCACCGGCTCAGGCGTGAAGCCAAGGTATTCGATGCGGTCGCCGAACTGGGGCCGGCGAGCAGCGAAACGCTGCTGCAGCGGGTCTACGCGGACGTACCGCAGCGCCTGCATGCCATGGCCCTGCGATCGCTTGGCGCGCACTTGCTGAAGCTCGAGCACGACGGCCGGTGCCGGCGCGCTGGCGAAGACTGGTCGCTCACCGGGTGATCACCAGTCGGCGCCAGATGTTGACGTGTTGCCCAATCTCAGTGGCCTTGCGTACACTGCAAGCTTTGACGCACTGCAGCATCGCACACCCATGAGCCACGATCTTGACGAGCTGTTCGCCAACAACCGTCAATGGGCGGCGGAAACCGAACAGCGCGAACCCGGCTTCTTCCAGCGCCTGTTGAAGCAGCAGACGCCGCAATATCTCTGGATCGGTTGTGCTGACAGCCGGGTGCCGGCCAACGAACTCGTCAACCTGCTGCCAGGTGAGTTGTTCGTGCACCGCAACGTGGCCAATGTCGTAGCCCATTCCGATCTCAACGGCTTGTCGGTGATCCAGTTCGCGACCGATATGCTGAAGGTTAAGCACATCATCGTGGTCGGGCATTCGGGCTGTGGAGGCGTGCGGGCCGCGCTCAACGATGTACGGGTCGGGCTGGCCGACAACTGGCTGCGTCATGTGCAGGATGTACGTCGACGCCACCAGCGGTGGCTGGAGGAGGTGGACAAAGAACATCGCGTCAACGCCCTGTGCGAACTCAACGTGATCGAGCAGGCGCTGAACGTGTGCCGCACGACGATCGTCCAGGACGCCTGGGACCGCGGCCAGAAGCTGGTCGTGCATGGCTGGTTCTACGGACTCAGCAACGGCCTGCTCGAGGATCTGAAAGTGAACGTCGACAGCCGTGATGCCATCGTGCCCGCGTTCGAAAAATCGCTGGCTTTCGTCAAGACGCGTTACGCGCAGGACACCGGCACCTGACCGGACCACTGGTCGCTCGATGGGCGCCTTCCCACCCGAACTGATCGACGCGCGCGCCTTCGACATCGCGCAGGCGATGCTCGAGGGCTTCAACCGTCACTATCGCCTGTTTCGCGAGGCAAGTGCCGGCGCGAAGATCCTGTTCGAGACTGCCGATTGGCATGCGCAGCAGCAGGGCCAGCGGGCGCGCATCGAGTTCTACGACAAACGGGTTGCCGAAAGCGCCCAGGCCTTGCAGGCCGACTTCGGAGTCGGCCAGTTGTCGATGGATGTATGGCAGCAAATCAAGCTGCATTACATCGGGCTGCTGATCAATCACCACCAGCCCGAACTGGCCGAAACCTTCTTCAACTCGGTGACGACGAAGATCCTGCACCGCAGTTATTTCAACAACGATTTCATTTTCGTTCGGCCTGCTGTCTCCACCGAATACATCGAGAGCGAAGGAGCGGGCGCGCTGCCCACCTATCGCGCCTATTACCCGACCCGTGAAAGTCTGCGCGATACCTGGCGCAGCATCGTCGCCAATTTCCACCTGCGCGGTGCGTTCGAGAACCTTGATCGCGACATCGATAGCGTGCTGGCAGCGGTCGATCAGGAGATGGGCGATTTTCGGGTGCGGCCGAATTTCCAGATCCAGGTGCTGACCAGCCTGTTTTTTCGCAACAAAGGCGCATACATTGTCGGCAAGATCATCAACGGCTTTCACGAGACGCCGTTCGCGTTGCCGATCCTGTACAACAGCCATGGTCAATACATCATCGATACCGCGCTGTTCAGCGAGGACGAGATGCTGATGCTGTTCAGCTTTGCGCGCGCCTATTTCATGGTCGACATGGAAGTGACGTCGGCATACGTGCATTTCCTGCGGTCGATGATGCCGCGCAAGCCGCGCAGCGAGATCTACAACGCGCTGGGCCTGCACAAGCAAGGCAAGAATCATTTCTATCGCGATTTCCTGGCCCACCTGAAGCACAGCAGCGACCGCTTTCGCATCTCGCCCGGTATCAAGGGCATGGTGATGCTGGTATTCGACCTGCCCAGTTTTCCGTTTGTCTTCAAGCTGATCAAGGATTTTTTTCCGCTGCAGAAAGAAACCACCCGCGAGCAGGTCAAGGCCAAATATCTGCTCGTCAAGCAGCACGACCGCGTCGGCCGGATGGCCGATACCCAGGAATACAGCAATGTCGCCTTCCCGCGCAAACGTTTCGAGGAAGCGCTGATTGCCGAACTCAAAAAATTCTGCGGCAGCGTGCTCGAAGAAGAGGGCGATGACCTGGTGATACGTCATGTCTATATCGAACGACGGATGATTCCGCTCAACATCTACCTGCAGGACGCCGACGCGGCCCAGACCGAGCAGGCGGTGATCGAGTACGGCAACGCGATCAAGGACCTGGTGCGCGCCAACA
>JBBRID010000343.1:0-4619 GCA_038221635.1 Burkholderiales bacterium | reverse complement strand
CAGGCCGGCGTAAGATTTGATCATGAACAACCCGACCGAAGAAGACGACAGCACGACAGCAATCGAGGAGCCTCGCCTGTGGCGTGACAACGGCTGGACCGCACGAGTCATCAAAAACAACGACGACGAGGGCTGGGCCGTCGAAATGATCAGGCGCGGCGAGCCCGAACCCGCATTGGTCGGCCCGTGGACCATGGGGCGCGACAAGAAGAACCCGAAGCCGCTGGACAAGGCTGCATTCAATACCCTGGTCAAAACCGCAGCTGAAGTGGTTCGCCGTCACGAGCAGCATGTGCACGCAATGCTGCATAAACGGGTCGAGGTCAACACGGCAACGGGCCGCGTCAGTGTCACGCTCGACATCGTTCCTGATGACGACGATCCGCATGCGCTGCTGGCCGCGGTAGACGGCGCCGGCGAGCAACTGGCGCAACTTCGCGTGTCAGCGACGTTCAAGCTGAACGCTGCCAGTGCCGCTGCATGGATCGACGGGGGGTATCGCAGGCCAGGTTGATGTTGGGCTCGGCATGACCCCTCGGTCGCTGCAGGCAGATTCTGGGCTGCCGTCACGGTCCCGGGCCCCTTCGTCGCCAATCACCCTCATCAAGTCGGCTGGCCGGCAAGACTTTCAGGAAACCGTCGTCGCGTCAAGCACGCTCAATTCATGCTCCCCGGTTCTTCCATTGGGAACACGAGATAGCGCAGCGACTCAAGCTTGGCGCGTTTGACGCAGGTTGTCCTTGAAGCGATCAGGCACTCGCTCGTCGAATCCCAGCGATACGCGCCGCACTTCGGGGCTGTCGGTGGGTGCATGTCCAACGCCGAGTGCGGCGGCACGAGGCGCTTCGACGGCAACTACAGTGCCGCTGATCCGGCCGATGCCGGTGATCTCGCACTCGACGACATGGCCCGGGTCGATGGACCGGGAATGACAAGGCGTGCCCATCAGGATCACGTCACCAGCCAGCAACGTGATGTGGCGGGCGATGTCGGCAATCACGTAGTGCGGACCCCAGATCGTCTCGTCACCGATGTTGGCTTCCTGGACGACCAGGCCGTTGACGTACGTGCGCAGTGTCTGCTCGAACAGATTGACGCCTCGAACGATGCCCGGGCCGATCGGCAGCAGCGTATCCGCGCCCTTGACGCGCAACATCGAGCCCTGGTCGGTATCTCGAAAATCCTGCAGGCCCATGTCGAGTGCCGGGCAGAATCCTTCCATGTAGTCCCACGCCTCGTCGGGCGTCACGTTGCGGCAGGTTTTGCCGATGACGACTGCATATTCGCCTTCGTAGTTGAGGTATTTGCAATCGGCTGGCTTCAGGATCTGACCGCCGTGCCCGTTCAGTGAAGTGGTCGGTTTGGTGAAATAGGTCGGGGTCTCGGTCGGCTTGGGCTTGTTGCGTGTCTCCATGCTGCGCGAGCTGTACGAGATGTGGATGGCGATGATCTTGCTCGGCGATACCGGCGGCAGACAGCTGAGGCCAGCTGGGGCCAGCAATCGGCCATCATCCAGGCGCAGCTTGCCGGCATCGGAGCCGTCCTCGACCATCGTGCCCCAGAAGGCGCTGCCGCCAACGAGTACACGCCGACGCTCGATACGCGGACCGCGCATCACGGCGGGCAGTTCGTTGAATGGGAACTCGAAATTCATGTCGGTGTCTCTCGGGAAAGTCAAACTCCAAACCAGATGTGGATGTTTCCGGTGCCCCGAGCGTTCTCGTAGGCCGACAGCGGTTCACCCTTGACGCGGCATGCCGCTCCACCCATCGCGCCGACCATCTGCAGATAGTGCGCGCCGAAAGCCTCCCAGGGGAGCTTGCGGTATTCATCGTTCCAGCGCTCGAGCACGGTGTCATGCCGACCCTGCTTGAAGAGCTCGATCGCGCCTTTGTCGCTTTCGATATTTTCCGGCCGCGAGACATTGCTCTCATGAAAGATGCGCGGGTTGTTCGGCTTCCAGTCGATGTTGTTGAACTTGTGGCTGAGCGCACCCGAGGCCAGCAGAACCACCCGCAGGCCACTGCGCCGGATCGCCTCGGCGATGGCTTCGCCCGACTTCAGATACGCCGGCCAGTCGCAGTTCTGACACGAGCTCACGGTGACCACCGGTGTGTCACTGTGCTCCAGCCGCAGCTGCTTGACCAGATTGATCGTGGCGTAGTGGCGGCCGAGATCCGGGTGGCAGACTGCACGGTTGTAGCCGTTCATTTCGCGCGACACCGCTTCGATCTCCAGCGCCAGCCTGGGCAGGCCGCGATAGTTGTAGGGCACACCGTGCAGATACCAGGGCATCTCGTCCGAAAGGTAGGTGCCGCTGTAGCGCTCGCCGCCATCGATCAGGTGATAACCGGTGGTGAACCAGTGGGTGTCGAAGATCATCACTGCGTCGGGATTTGCGGCGGCGATCTTTTCGCGCAAGCGGGCATAGCCCGGAATCAGGTCCGAGTCTTCGCCAGCCCCTTGAAGGCGGCGAAATTCTTCGCATTGCATCAGGCCGGGATGGTGCGACACCATGGCCGCACCGACAACTTGTCCATTCATCAAAGATCTCCTCTCTCAACGCTGACTGAAGCTGGCTCGGAAGGGCTTCGATGGCACTACGATGTCCTTGATGTCGCAGAAGAACTCGAAGCTCCAGTTGCCACCTTCGCGGCCCACACCACTTCGCTTGATGCCGCCGAATGGCGCGGCCAGATCGCGGATACCGAAGCTGTTGATCCAGATGAAGCCCGTGCGCACCCGTTCTGAAACGGCAATGGCATGGCCTTGCTCGCCGTAACACACGCCTCCCAGGCCGTAATCCGTGCCGTTGGCCATCTCGATTGCCTCGGCGTCCGAGCCAAAAGTCTGCAGCGTCAGCACCGGGCCGAACACCTCGTTCTGGACGATCTCGTCGTCCTGCTTGAGATTGGTCAGCATCGTGGGCTGGAAATATTGGGCGCCGCAGGGATGCTTGTTGCCGCCCCACAGCAGCTTGGCGCCGCCGGCAACAGCGCGTTCGACAAAACCCGCCACACGCTCGACCTGGCGCGGATGAATGATCGGACCAACCTCGGTGGCCGCGTCGCGCGGATCACCCACCCTGAGTTGCTCGACCTGGGCCTGCATCGCCTTGATAAAGTTGTCGGCGACACGTTCGTGCACAAGGAAGCGGGTGCCCGCCAGGCAGACCTGGCCGGCATTGCGGTACATCAGCGCACCGGTGGCGGCGGCTGAATCGATATCGGCATCCTCGAGCACGATGAACGGGCTCTTGCCGCCAAGCTCGAGGCTGCACGGCACGAGGTTGGCACCGGCGGCCTGCGCAATGACCTTTGCGGTGGGTACCGAGCCAGTGAATGAGATCCGCGCAATGCGTGGATCGGCGACAAGCCGGGCGCCGGTCGTGGCGCCTGCTCCTTGAACGACATTGAACACGCCAGGCGGCAGCCCGGCAGCATCGGCCGCATCGGCAAGCAGCGAGCAGGTCAGCGGTGCCCACTCCGGCGGCTTGAGGATGCAGGTATTGCCCGCTGCCAGAGCCGGCCCGAGCTTCCAGGTCGACAGCATCAGCGGCGCGTTCCACGGCGTGATGATGACGACCACACCGGCCGGATCGTGGCGCACGATGTGGTGTGCCTGATCGGTGTCGATGGGATGGTCTTGCAGCGCGAGCGCATGGTCGGCGAACCAGCTGATATTGAGCATCGCGCGTGGCACCACGCCATGGCTCATGCGTGACAACAGCACACCGGCGTCGTTGCTTTCCAGTTGGCAGAATTGGTCGGCCCGTTTGCCGATCTCGGCGGCAAAGCGGTCGAGAAAGGGTTTGCGTTCAGCGGCCGTCATCGCGCTCCAGACCGGGTAAGCCTGTTGTGCCGCAATGATTGCTGCTTCAGTGTGTTCGGCCATTCCCTCGCTGATACGGCCAAGCACCCGCTGGTCGATGGGGCTGGACAGCTCGAAGGTTTCGGCCGATGCCACACGGGTACCACCAATGTAGTGGTCGGGCGAAACAGCGACGCCCGCAACGTCGAGATGACTCATGGCAGGCCGCCACCGTACTCGGCTGCGGCCGGCTTGTTGTCGCCAGACCCGCCATCGGATTTGTATCGGCGCGCGAGTTCGCGCGTCACCTTGGCCAGCATCGCGGCCTCGACCCCGACAGCCACAAAGCGGGCGCCCGCCTGGATGTAATGTCGGGCCAATGTCTCGTCGACAGCCAGGATGCCCGGCGCCTTGCCTGCAGCCAGAATCTTCTTGATGCCCGTATCGATGGCCGAGCGCACCTCCGGGTGGGCGGTCTGGCCCAGCAATCCCATCGATGCCGAGAGGTCTGCAGGTCCGATGAACACGCCATCAACGCCTTCAACCGCTGCAATCGCATCCACCTGAGCCAAGGCGGATGCGGTTTCGACCTGCACCAGCAGACACATCTGATCGTTGGCGTCCTTCAGGTAGGTGGCGTAGTCACCCCAGCGCGACGAACGCGCCAAGGCGCTCCCGACACCTCGAAAGCCGGCCGGTGGGTAACGCATCGCGCGCACCAGCTCGCGCGCCTGCTCGGCGCTTTCGACCATCGGCACCAGCAAGGTGTTTGCGCCGATCTCCAGCACCTGCTTGATCAACGTGGCGTC
>JBBRID010000342.1:0-4620 GCA_038221635.1 Burkholderiales bacterium | reverse complement strand
GCCGACGGCGTCGCTGTCGTGCATGCGCTGGCAGCCAGCGAGACCGAGGTGCTGGGTGTCAACAGCCCGCTGCAACTGGCACAGCTCGAACGCCGCTACCAGCAGCGCGCCGCCGAGCAATTGATGGATGCCGGCGTCCGCCTGGCCGATCCAGCACGTTTTGACCTGCGGGGTGAGTTGGTGTGTGGCGGGGATGTCGAAATCGACATCAACTGCGTCTTCGAGGGCACTGTGAACCTGGCGGACGACGTTCACATCGCTGCAAACTGTTACATCAGAAACGCCAGCATTGGCCGCGGGAGCCACATCCAGGCCTTCAGTCACATCGACGGCGACACCATTGGTGTCAAGGTCGGCGAAAACGCCATGATCGGTCCGTTTGCCCGTTTGCGTCCCGGAGCGGATCTCGGCGACGACGTGCACATCGGCAATTTCGTCGAGGTGAAAAACAGCCGGCTGGCACGCGGGTCAAAAGCCAACCACCTGGCCTATATCGGTGACTCGACGCTCGGTGAGCGTGTCAACTATGGTGCCGGCAGCATCACCGCAAACTACGACGGCGCCAACAAGCACCACACCTTGATTGGCAACGATGTCCATGTCGGCAGCAACTGCGTGCTGGTGGCGCCATTGACGGTTGGCGACGGCGCGACGATCGGCGCCGGTTCGACACTGGCGAAAGACGCACCGGCCGGCCAGTTGACCGTCGCACGAGCGCGCCAGGCAACATTGGCCAACTGGCGACGCGCAGCCAAAAAGCGCTGAACCGGATCTTCAGGAGGGCGCAGCGTCCGCTTGCGAGGCTTCGGCTGGTGCCAAAGTTGCCAGCGTCGAAGCGGCCAAACACAGATCATCCCAGGCGCGCGACTTTTCCAGAGGATTGCGCAGCAGGTAAGCGGGGTGGTAGGTGACCACCAGAGGCACGCCCTGATAACGATGAAGCTTGCCGCGCAGGCGACCGATCGGCTCGCTGTTGCGCAGCAGACTCTGCACGGCGAAACGGCCCATCGCGAGGATGATCTTCGGCCTCACCAACGCAATCTGCCGGATCAGGAAAGGCTCACAGGTTGCCAACTCTTCGGGGGTCGGATTGCGGTTGCCGGGCGGGCGGCACTTCAGCGTATTGGCAATGAACACCTGCCGCTCGGGCGCGGCTTCGCCGCGGGTCAAGCCGAGCGCGTGCAACATGTTGTCGAGCAGCTGGCCTGAGCGGCCGACGAAGGGCTCGCCTTGACGATCCTCCTGTTCGCCGGGCGCCTCGCCGACGATCATCCAATGCGCCGCCTGATTGCCGACCCCGAATACGGTCTGGGTCCGCCCCTGGCACAGACCACAAGCGGTACAGGACGCGATCTTTTCTCGCAATTCGGCCCAGCCCAGATCCGCACGCGACAACCCGGGCAACGCCGCGCCGGACGTGGATGGGGCTGCCGGTGGCGGCGTTCGATCGCCCGGCCGCACCGCAGGCGGCGGCGCCATCCGCAACGACCGATCATCGACAGCGCCGAGCGGGATCGACTGCCCATCCGCTACGGCACCGCCTTCATCACCCGACGCCGGAGTCAGCCAGGGGGCCAACCCCAGCTCGGCGAGCATCTTGCGTTGCCGCTCAGTCCAGGCCATCACGGCTGATCGTTCGAAGGAGCGAGCGGCCGGTTCGTCGGAAAGCTCATCACGATGGCATCTTCGCGCACGCCGGTCGACGCGGGGTAATAGTTGCGGCGGATGCCGATTTCGCTGAAGCCGTAGCGCTTGTAAAGCGTGCGCGCACGGTCGTTTCCGATGCGAACCTCGAGCCACAACATCGCCGCTGAATGAGTGCGGCAATGTTCGAGCAGGGCATCGAGCATCCAGCGCCCATGGCCGCGCCGCTGCTGAGCCGGGCTGACGGTCAGGTTGAGCAGGTGCATCTCATCGACACCGGCCATCGCGACGAAGTAGCCGACCAAGGTCTGCTGCTCGTCGTACAACAGGTGGGCGAGATAGCCGGCATGCAGCGAATCGATGAAATTCCCGCGGCTCCATGGAAATTCATACGCCGCGCGTTCAATCGCCTGCACCGCGGCCAGATCGCCGGGCATCATCGCTTCAAGGCGGCGCTGCGGCTTCAGTACGGCGTTCATCGGCGGCCCTTCGAAGCTGCAGGCAAACAACGAGCTGCCATCATGCCGCCTTCGCAGCGCGGACGACCTCGCGCTCAACGGTCGTCAGTGCCACCTTGTCACGCAGGTAGAGCGGTACGGCTTGCGCCGCATCGAGCCTGATTCCGTCGTGCCAGAGACTGATTGCCAGCCGCGCCAACGCCGCGGCCCGGCTGCCGGCTGTGACTTCATCGATCACATGTCCGCCGTGCCCATCAAGGCGGTTTCCCATCGCTAGAAACGCAGAGCCGGCCAACCCCTGTTGCGCAGCCGCTGGAACAAGTCTCGTCGACCAACGCGCCTTCAAGGCGTCGATCGTATACAGCGCGGGGGCGAGTAGCGTCTGCCACCGATCCGGCCGCTGGCCCTGCCAACGATAGGCGGCGGCATAGATTTCGTCCATGCGGGCATCCTGCGCAACCCAGACGGTTTCGATGCCGATCGACGCCATGGCCTCGCGCACCGATTCCGCCACCAGCATCAGGCTGTCCACCGGCATCACCGGTTTGCCGGCACCGAAAGCCAGGCCCTGGGCAACCGAACAAGCGGTGCGCAGACCAGTGAAAGCGCCCGGACCGCAGCCGAAGGCAATGGCATCGACATCGGCCAGCGCACAGTCGCCGTCCGCGAGCATCTGACGGATATCCGGCAGCAACCGCGTCGAGGCTTGAGCGCCACCCGGGGCATCGAGCGTCAGCGTCTGGCTCGGCGTGACCAGCGCCACGCTGGTTGATTCGGTCGCGGTATCGAACGCCAGCAGCCGGCACGCCAATGCCGGGGAAGACGTGTTGTCGACGGTGCCCATGCGACGAGTTTAGGGCAAGCTCGCTCATGTTGCGCCTGCTCGAAAGCGGTTCCAAGCGCCGCGCGATGACGGCATGCCATCATCACGAGCATGCCACTCGATCGACTTTTACCCTTCACTTTTTGGCGTTGTGCCCTGCTCGTTCTCATCTTGCTGGTGGCGCGCCCGCTAGCGGCACAACCGGCTCTTCCGGCAGCGGTGGTCGAAGCGCTGCGGGCAGCCGACATCTCGCCCACCGACATGGTTGCCTTCGTTCAGGAAGCCGGTGGTGAAGCCCCGCCCCGATTGGCCTGGCAAGTGCGCCGGCCGGTGAACCCGGCCTCGCTCATGAAGTTGTTTCCGACCATTGCCGGACTCGAACTGCTCGGCCCTGCCTGGCAATGGACGACCCCGGTCTGGCTCAGTGGCAAGCTTCCGGCACCTGCAACGGCAGCATTTCCTGCCGACGGGATCTACGAAGGCGATATCGCCATCCGCGGTGCCGGTGATCCAACACTGTCGATCGAACGGTTGTGGCTGCTGCTGCGTCAACTGCGGCAACTCGGCGTGCGTGACATTCGCGGCGACATCGTCTTCGATCGCAGCGCATTCGGGCCAGGGACCGCCGCTCCCGGAGATTTCGACGACGAGCCGCTGCGCCCTTACAACGTCCAAGCCGACGCATTGCTGCTGAACCAGAAAGTGATGTTTCTGGGCTTCGAACCCGATCCCACCCTACGGATCGCTCGCGTCAGCATCGAGCCGCCGCTCGACGGAGTCCGTGTGCCAGCCAACGTGGTCTTGTCGGACCAGCCCTGCGCCGATTGGCGCGCCGCGCTTCAGGCCGATTTCAGCAACCCGTTGGAGCCGCGGTTCAACGGTGCCTTCCCGGCGGCCTGCGGCAGCAAACGTTGGGCGGTCGCGCCTGCGGATCCGCAAGGCTTCAATGGCCGGATGATGGTCGGCCTGTGGCGCGAGATCGGCGGCAGTTTCCGCGGACAGGTTCGCGACGGCGTCGCGCCGGGTACGCAGCCCAGTTTCGAACTTCGCTCGCCCCCGCTGGCCGACGTGGTCCGAGACATCAACAAATTCAGCAACAACGTGATGGCGCAGCAGCTGTTTCTCAGCCTGCCACTGGCATTGTATGGCGATGGCAGCGTGACCACGGCGCGCCAAAGTCTGCTCGAGTGGGTGCGGTCGTGGCTCGGCGAAGAAGAAACGCGGGCGCTGGTGATCGACAACGGATCCGGTCTGTCTCGCGACAACCGGGTCACCGCACTGGCGCTGGCACGACTTCTGCAACGCGCCTGGTCAGGCCCGACCATGGCCGAGCTGATCAGTTCGCTGCCGGTCAGCGGGCTGGATGGCACGATGCGCCGCTCCAAGCTGCCGGCTGGTCGTGCTCATCTGAAAACCGGCTCGCTGCGCGACGTGGCGGGCGTTGCGGGTTATGTGCTGGCCGACAATGGCAGGCGATACGTCGTCGTTGCCATCATCAACCATCCGAATGCCAACCGTGCCCGCGCGGCGCTGGACCAGCTGGCGCGGTGGGCTGTGAACTCTGCCGGCTACTGAAACGCCGCCTCACTCTGAGCAAACCGAGCCCACATGCTGAATTGGACCGACTGGATCGGCTACGCCGCAGCCACGCTGACGACACTTTCATTCGTGCCGCAGGCCTGGCTGAGTTTTCGC
>JBBRID010000341.1:0-4621 GCA_038221635.1 Burkholderiales bacterium | reverse complement strand
CAACGTGAAAAACGGTATTCCCAAGCATGAGGGCACTCATGACGAGTGCGGTACCCCCCTCGCGTAGGAGTCGGCCGGACGTTTTTTACAGTTTCTGCCATAGATCGAATTGCGAGGAGCCCTTCTGGCTCCTCGTTTCGTTGGGGCGCTCAGCCTGGGCGGCAAACCCAGCAGGAGCCTCAAGCGTTGCTGGTTGCCCGCACCTCTTCCATCGTCGTAATCCCCGCCAGCATCTTTTCGATGCCGTCCTGACGCAGGGTTCGCATACCTTCCGCCATTGCGGTTGCCTGCAGCTCTTCGGCCCTCGAACCGGTCTGGATCAGCCGACGCATCGGGCGCGAAATCACCATCAGCTCGTGCAGACCGGCGCGGCCCTTGAAGCCGCTGTCGCTGCAGCGCGAACAGCCCGGGCAGTGAAAGCTTTGCAGCCGTCCGTCCTTGCCGTGCCGGGTCAGCCACCCTTCGAGTACCTTTTCGCGCGTCACCGGCAGTTCGGCGTGGCCGAAGGCATGCATATAGTCGTCGAGCCACTCCTCGACCTGCTGACTGTTCGAATCCTTGGCCACCCTGCACCCGGTGCACAGCCGTCTGACCAGCCGCTGCGCCAGCACGGCGAGCAGTGAATCGGCAAAGTTGAACGGGTCCATGCCCATATCGAGCAAGCGGGTCACGGTCTCCGGTGCGCTGTTGGTGTGCAGTGTGGACAGCACCAGGTGACCGGTCAGCGAGGCCTCGACGCCCATGTTGGCGGTTTCCTTGTCGCGCATCTCGCCGACCATGATCACATCGGGGTCGGCACGCAAGAATGCGCGCAGCGCCTTTGCAAAGGTCCAGTCGATCTTCGGATTGACCTGCACCTGGCGCAGTCCGGGCTGGGTAATTTCAACCGGATCCTCGGCGGTCCAGATCTTGCGCTCCGGCACGTTGATGAAGCTCAGCACCGAGTGCAACGTCGTCGTCTTGCCGGAACCCGTCGGCCCGACGCACAAGACCATGCCGTAAGGGCGTTCGACGGCCAGCTTCAGTTCGCGCAGGTTGTATTCCGACAGTCCCAGGCTGTCGACCGGCATCGGCTTGGCCGACGCCAGGATCCGCATCACGACATCTTCCAGGTTATGAGCGGTCGGAATCGTCGCGACACGCAACTCGAGCCGATGCTGCGGCGAAAACTTGGCGAAATTGATCTTGCCGTCCTGCGGCTTGCGGCGCTCGGAGATGTCGAGGTCGCACATGATCTTGATGCGTGCCACCAGCGCTGAGCGATAGCCGGCCGGCAGTTCCAGATAGGTACTGAGAACGCCGTCCTTGCGAAAGCGGATGCGCACCTTTTCCTTGCCTGGATAACTTTCGACATGGATGTCGCTGACGCCTTCGCGACTCGCCTCGACGATCATGTTGTTGATCAGCCGGACCAACGAGTTGTCCGACTGCTCGATCTGTTTGTCGTCCTCGCCCGCACCGTGATTCTGGTCGACGTCCTTTTCGAGCGTCTCGAGCAGTTCACCAGTGACCTTGCTGTTGTCGATGACCTCTTCCAGCGGAAATTCGAACTCGCCTGCGCCGGTATCGCCGATGCTGCCATATTCGCGCCGGATCGCCTGCTCGATGCTGCGCGCCTGTGCCAGCACCGGGACAACCTTCACCTGGGCGAAGAATTCGGCTTCCTCGACCGCATTGCGCCGCCTTGCCGGATCGTCGATTGCGATCACAAGCCGGCCGTCGCGCAGCAGCAGCGGCAGCACCTGCAGGCGCTGGGCCATCTGGAAGCTGAGCGCTTGCAGCGCCGGCGCCTCGACCGGAAACGCCTCCAGGTCGACCAGCGGATACCCCATCTTGCGAGCCAGCGCGGTCTGCAAGTCTTCGCGCGAGACCGTGCCCATGCGAACCAGCACTTCGCCCAGCGGGACGCTGCGATCGAGCTTCTGCTGCTCCAGCGCTTCGCGGATCTGCGCGTCGTTGACCATGCCCAGCGAGGTCAGGGCCTCGCCGATGCGCACGATCGGCATCTTGCTTTGCTGCTCGATCGCAGCGAGCAGTTGCTCAGGCGTTACCACCTTGCGTGACAACAAGATGTCGCCCAGCTTTTGCGTGCGCAGGTGTTGCTGCTGGTCGATCGCCTGATCGACTTGCTCGCTGGTGACGACATGCTGCTCAACCAGGAGTTCGCCGATCCGATCGCCGATCTCGAAACTTCTGTATGCCTTCAGCGGTATGAACAGGCGGCTGACCTTGCCGCTGTCGTCCAGTGGCGGATAGAGAAAAAGGCCGTACGGACTTTCGACATGGCCGATGGTCTCGCCGTCGTAGGCCGTGCCATCGTGCAGCGTGACCCGATAGCGCGAACTTGGACGCTGGGCCAGCAGCTTGGCATGCGGATCCTTGTCGTCGAGCGGCAAAGGCGCCAGAGGGGCCATCAGCAAGATGGTGCGGAACTGGTCGAACCGCAACGGTATCGTCGTCCGTGCCGGCGGCAGCTGCACGTGCAGCACCGATTCTTCGGGAACGAAGAAGGTCAGCCGGCCACGGGTGCGATGGCCATTGACGGCCTCGATTTCGCACGGCTGCGACTGCATGTGTTTGTCGGGACCCGGGTAACACGCAAACGGCGGAGTCGGCCAGCGAAACGGTTCGCGGCTGAGTTTCGCCTCGCTGCCAGCGTCAGGTGTTGTTTCCGGTTTTGAAATGGCCGAGAGTGCAGCGGTCGACGCGGACTTCGGGTCAACCACTTCCCACTGGACAACATTAGACTGATTCGACATTACGCTCCGGGGGTGCAGAGAGCTTGGCTCCATTGGCACTGCTGATAGTTTTCAGCCGCAGATACCAACGCAGCATTGATTACATGATGTCATTTTGCAACGGTCACCCAAACCGCGAATAAGCGGGTCGGGGGATGCCATTTCGTGAATGCACCGGTGTCCTTTGATGACCCTCAGCGGTCGAAACCGACCGACCAATTGGCAACTCGCGTGACAATGCCATGTCCGCCACCCGATCTAGCTTACTCCGGATCAGACTTCGCACCTGCCCATGCCGCGCCGTATCCACAGGGAACGCCACCGCAGCGAACGGATTGGATGGCTGCGTGCTGCCGTGTTGGGGGCCAACGATGGCATCGTTTCCACGGCCAGCCTGCTGGTCGGAATTGCGGCGTCTGGTGCGGACCGGCCCACGCTGATGGTTGCCGGGACGGCTGCGCTGGTTGCCGGGGCGATGTCGATGGCGGCCGGCGAATACGTTTCGGTCAGTACGCAGGCCGATACCGAGCTCGCCGACATTGCAAAGGAGCGCGAGGAACTGGCGGCGCCGGGTGATCACGAACGCGAAGAGTTGGCGCACATCTATGTCGGGCGAGGCCTCGATCCCGACCTGGCCGACGAAGTGGCGCGCCAGCTGATGGAGCACGATGCGCTGGGCGCACACGCGCGTGATGAACTGGGCATCACCGAGATCGTCACTGCCCGCCCGATCCAGGCGGCCTTGACTTCTGCGGCTTCTTTTGCAGTCGGCGCCATCTTGCCGTTGACGATCGTCGCGATCACTCCGGCGCCGCAACGCGTGATGGTCGTTGCGCTGACCGCGCTGGCATTCCTGATCGGTCTTGGCGTTTTGGCCGCCAGGGCTGGCGGTGCACCGGTCGGACCGGCAGCCGTTCGTGTTGCGTTCTGGGGCGGGCTGGCGATGGGCCTGACGGCGCTTGTCGGTCGCCTGTTCGGTGCGGACGGCTGATGTCCGGCGTGATCTTGCTGACTGGTTTTGACGCGTTCGGCGGTGATGCCGTCAACCCGTCGATCGACCTGGCGCGTGCGCTGGAAGGCAAAACCATTGCTGGCTTGAGGGTTGTCGTCGAGAAGTTGCCTTGTGAGTTTGCCGGCTCCCAGGCGCGCCTGTTGGAGGCACTCGATCGCTGGTCGCCGCGGCTGGTGTTGGCGATCGGGCAGGCTGCGGGGCGTCCCGACCTGTCGTTTGAACGTGTCGCGATCAACCTGATCGACGCGCGGATTCCCGACAACGCCCTTGCCCAGCCGATCGACGAGAGTGTCGACCCTGACGGCCCCGTAGCCTATTTCAGCACGCTCCCGATCAAGCGGATGGTGGCGGCAGTCAGACGTTGCGGCGTACCGGCCTCGGTTTCATACAGCGCGGGCACCTTCGTCTGCAACCAGATCTTTTATGCGCTGCAACGCCGCCTCGCGCGCGACGGTGCGCCGATCCCCGGTGGTTTCATGCACGTTCCCTTGCTGCCAGAACAAGCGGCGTTGCGTGCAACAACAGGGCAGGAAGTCGCGGCCAGCATGTCGCTCGCACAGATGGTTATGGGTACGCGCGTCGCATTGGAGGCGGCCCTTCGTGACCCGGATCCTGGCGCGGCGGACCTCGCGTTCAGCGAAGGCCGATTGTCTTGAGCCGATGCACTCGCCGTGACCAGCTTTCGGCGGTGCCGCTGAAAGGTGGCACGATGTACGTCGACTCAATCTATATCCCGCTCGCAACTTCCAACACAACACCATGTCGCGAAGCAAGATTTTGCTGATCGTCGGTTTCGTCCTGCTGGTCGGGCTGTTTTTTGCCTTCGACCTCGGTCAGTACCTGACGCTCGACTACCTGAAGCGCAGCCAGA
>JBBRID010000340.1:0-4654 GCA_038221635.1 Burkholderiales bacterium | reverse complement strand
GCTGATTCTTTTAATCAAATGGCGCACCAGTTGCAGATTTCGTTTACGGCTCTTGCTCAAAGCAAAGAAGAATTGGCACGCCGCCGGTGGCGCTGATCTGCATGCTCTCGGCCCAGGGGTGGCGCAGTTCCACGCCGACCCGGTCGAACGCTGAGGTCTTGGGGTGTGCCAGGTGCACTGGAGTCCGGATCTCCGAGGACGCTCCGGCGGCCGCCTTCTGCCCGTGCGTTCGCACCGAAAACGCCACATGACCGCCGGCATAGACGTCGACCACGAAGTAGCCGAACTTCTCCAGGTCGCCGCGACCGAACTCGACGGCGGGCGCAATTCGGTAGAACTCCGAGAAGTCGTGCCGCAGGAACGCGGTCGACGGCAGCATGTAGAAATCGGCATGGCCGACCTGGTCGTACCAGAAGTTGTGGACGTGTCCTGCAAACACCGCCTCAATTTGCGGCCGGCGCATTTGCGACAGCAGCCATGAGCGCGCCGGTTCGTCGATGTTGTCGTAACTGCCACGCTCGTTTTCCGAGTGGATAAAGGGCGGGTAGTGCATGAAGAGGTAGACCCGTCGACCCTCGCACTCGGCGATCTGCCGCTCCAGCCATTCCCGCTGTTTGATCTCGCCATCCAGCCCGGAATTGAGCAGCAGCGAATTGATCGCCACGAAACGCACTGGCCCGTGATCGAAAGCGTAGTAGTCGGGCCCGAATGCCTCGCGGTAGATATCCAGGTAGGCGTCACAGACCTGATCGGCCGGCATCCACTCCACCGTCTTGTCCCCCACATCGTGGTTGCCGGGCAGCACATGCAGCGGTACCTTCAGTGGCGCGGCGATGTCCTTGAACTGGGCCACGGCCTGCGCAAAGCTCGGCAGCGACGGGACGGGGTGGACGATGTCCCCCAGGTGCATGACGAAGGCCGGTTGCGGGTCCATGGCCGCAATGTCGCGAAAGACGTGGCGCGCCCGGTCGTTGGCGGCGCGGTTGGTCTCGTAGGGCGAACTGGACGTGTCGTCGCGCTCGTTCACGTGTGTATCGGCAACCACCACGAATGTGAACAGCGGCGTCTCGGCGCTGCCCCGCATTTGTTGCACTCGAACGGGATGGGTTGTCGGCATCGTGGATCTCAAAGCGTCGCGGAAACCGGCGTTCCGGCAATTCCTGAGTCACCCGGCGGGCGTCGTTTCGATTTCAGTTGCAACCAGGCCAGAAAGCCGAATCCCAGGAGTCCCAGGGCGAGCATCGGATACTCGAGAGGCAGACTTTCGACATGGCGGAACACCGAATACCCAAACAGCATGACGGTCGTAAGGACAGCCAACAGGCGCTCCGACCGAGTGAATACGACCAGTCCGCACCCATAGATCGCAGCCGTCAGTGTCGTCATCGCCAATGGCACCGCAACGAGGGTTCCCAAGGCCCATTCCCAGCTGGTGGGCTTGAAGACTAACGTCGGGTTGAAGACGATCAGGAACGGGATGATGAAGCCCGATATGGCCAGCTTGGCTGCTGACATCGAGGTCTTGAAATAGTTGGCACCGGCGATGCCGGCACCAGCCAAGGCAGCCAGTGCGACCGGCGGCGTCAGCGCCGAAATGACGGCGAAGTAGAACGCGAAGAAGTGTGCCGACATCGGCTCGACGCCCATCTTCACGATGATCGGAACCACCACGATTGCCACCAGCGTATAAGCGGCACTGGTGGGCACACCGCAGCCCAGCACGATCGAGACCACCATGGTCACGATCAGTGCGATCACCAGGTTGCCACCGCTCAGGATTTCGACCAGGCCCGCGATCTTGGTGCCCAGACCGGTGGTGATCAGCGTCTGTGCAATCAGCCCGACGATCGCCAGCGAGATGCCGATCTGCGCGCCGATCAATGCGCCGCCCGCCAGGCATTTGAGCAGCTCCTTGAATTGGGGCCGGGTCTCCTTGCTGATGTAGGCCAGGGCGATCGACAGAATGATGGCCCAGAATGCCGCAATCGCCGGGCTGTACTGCATCAACAGCATCGCGATCAGCACGCCCAGCGGAATCACGAACAGTGGCAGCCGGCGCATCAGCAGTTTGTAGTCGATGGTCTCGATGGGGGGCTTGATGTTGTTGCGCACCGCCAGGAACTGGACCCCGAGCATCACGCCCCAAAAATAGAGAATCGCCGGAATGACCCCGGCGAGCATGACTTCCGCATAGGTGACGCCTAGGAAGGACGCCATCAGGAAGGCGGCTGCACCCATCACCGGTGGCATCAATTGCCCGCCGGTGGAGGCCGTGGCCTCGATCGCGCCGGCAAATTCGGGCTTGTAGCCGACCTTCTTCATGAAGGGAATGGTGAATGCGCCGGTGATGGCGACATTGGCAACCGCTGCACCGGAGACCATGCCGACCAGCGCGCTGGAGACGACCGCAGTCTGCCCGGGCCCGCCCTGGAAAACCTTGCCGGCGATCTTGCCGGCTTCGAAAAAGAAGTCGTTGACACGGATCACGCCGAGCAGCGCTCCGAACACCACGAACAGGAACACCTGGTTGGCCGAGATCGACAGAAACGAGCCGAAGATCCCCGATAGGCCGATGCTCAGATAGGAAACAATGTAGTCGAATGCAAACTGCCGGTGGTGCAGCTGTCCGGGTATCAGGTGGCCGAACATGAAATAGCCGACGAACAGCGCGGCCACCAGCGGCAGCGTCCAGCCCCAGGCGGCGCGCGTGGCTTCGACGACGAGGGCAATCAACAAGACGCCGACGACCATGTCTCGCGGCTCGGGGTAGCCAAAGGCTTCCTCGAGGTGCGCGATATTCAGAAAAACATAGGCGCAGGACGCCAGCCCGAGGGCTGCCAGCCCGATCTGGTAGCTGAAGTTCAGGCCACTTTTGGACACGCGCGCCTGGTTCACGAACAGCAGTGTCAGCACGAATGCAAGGTGTACCGCCTGCTGCTGGTAGGCACCCAGAAACAGGTACTGGGTCGAGAACATGTGATAGCCGAACATGCCCAGGCCGAGGGCGAGCAGCAAGCCTTCTGCGGCTTTGGTGCGAACAGTGTTCAATTGACGTCTCCGCCCGATTCGCATGAAGAAGCGTCAGGAGCCCTTGCGGGCCCCTGACGACGCCTTGTTGTCGTGCTTATTTGACCAGTCCGGCTTCGCGATAGGCGCGCAGCGCGCCGGGATGAATGTCGGACGTTTCCCAGCCGTAGGTCAGACCGGCAGGCGACATCAGCTTGCCGAGCGCGTGAAACTCACCGAAGGTTTTGACGTTGTCGATGATCAGCTTGGTTGTCTCATAGGCCAGCTCGACCGGAAACTCCGGTGAAACCATCCAGGAAGTGGTGTCCGCAGCGACCTCCATCGGTACGCTGACACCTGCGATGGCGTTCGGCGGAATCGTGATGTTGGCCATCTTCATGCCTTTGGCCTTGGCCTTGTCGACGGCCGACTGGCCCCAGGCAATGTGCGTGATCTTCCGTCCGGAAGCGATGAACTCGGACGTCTGCGGGCTCAGTTCCATCTTCTTCGACAAGGGATCGAAGTAGCCGCCGACCACCGCAGCATCCACCGTGCCATCAAGCAAGGCGTCGACCGCTTCCTTGGTGCCGACGTACTGCAGGTTGACCTTGTCCTTGCCCAGCCCATAGCCGTAACGCATGATCCATTCGGGTTGAACGGCCCAGTTGATCTGCGCCGCGCGGCCCAATGCCACCTTCTTGCCTGCCAGATCGGCAACTGTCTTGATTTTCGGATCGAGCGTGGCCAGCCAATAGGCGCCGAGGCTGTAGTTGGCAAGCAGTTTCAGCGCGGGGTATTTCTGGTCGAAGGGTTTGTCGCCCGTCTCGGCCAGGCCCGCCACGCCAGCACCGGATCCGACGATCATCGACTTCTTCAGCTCAGGCTCCTTGTCGAGCTTCTTGACGTTGAAGATGAAGCCAGGGCTCTCCGCGTGGCTGATCCTCAGCCACGGGTGTTTCTTCTTTGAGATCTCCTCGAGCGCAGACCCCATCACGTACGAACCGGTGCCGAATGGCGCGCTGATAAGGCCGACATTGACGGGCTCGCGGGCGAACGCTATCGGAGCAGCTAGCAGCGTCGAGAGGGTGGCGACCGCCAGGCCGAGCTTGGCAGGGGTCGAGAGCAGACTGTTTAGCAGTTTCATCGTTTCGTCTCCGTTATGAGGTTCATGTTTTGCCGAGGGGTGGGCGAGGCTTTCTGCGGACCTCTGTCAAATCGTGCAATGGTTGTCGTTCAATGAGAGGTTCGAACCTTCCTCCCCGTTCTTCATGCTGGTCGAAATTTGGGGATTCCGGCTTCGTCGCTGATGTCCTCGAAATGCACCTTCACGCGCATGCCAACTCGCATGTCCTCGGGTTCGCAGTCGGTGACCTGTGCATACATGCGGGCACCGTCATCGAGATCCACCAGACACAGCAGAACCGGCAAATCGTCTTGCCAACCGGGAAAGTTCATCGCGACGACGCGCGAGATCGTGAACGAGTAGACGGTACCCTGCGGCTTGGCATCGGTCCAGACCAGCTCGCGGCTGCCGCATTCGATGCACCAGGGTTTGGGATGGAAATTGAAGGTGGCACATTGTGCGCATCGTTGCAACACCAGCTTTCCCTGCTTGGCCGCGGTCCAGAACGGACGAGTCAATTCGGTG
>JBBRID010000339.1:0-4662 GCA_038221635.1 Burkholderiales bacterium | reverse complement strand
ATGGAGCCCGATTGGGCCGGCCGCACCCGGGTGGTCACCTCGTCGCTGCAGGCTGTCGACGGCCACTTGACCGTGCCCGATGCACCCGGACTCGGCGTGGCCATCGACACCGAATTCGTCGCCGCGCATCCCAGCCGCTGCAACACCGCGCTGCCCAGCGGCGGCAGCAACCCGGGCACCGAACACGAAACCCTGTACCTGCAGGCGCGCCGCCGCCGAGCCTTGCTGACACACGGCCAACAACCACCGGAGCGTGGTCATGACTGACAGACAAGCCATGCCCGTCAACCGCTTCAAGCAGGCATTGCAGCAGGGGCAACGCTGCATCGGGTTGTGGAACAGCCTGGCCAGCCCGGCGGTGGTCGAACTGCTCGGCGGGGCCGGCTTCGACTGGCTGCTGCTGGACATGGAACATGCGCCCAACGATCTGCCGCTGCTGCACTCGCAGCTGCAGGCGTTGGCTGCGCACCCAGGTACGGCGCCGGTGGTGCGGCCGCCCTGCAGTGATGCGGTAATGGTCAAACGTCTGCTTGACCTGGGCGTCCAGAACCTGCTGATTCCCAATGTTCAGAACGCCGATGAAGCCGCCGCCGCCGTGGCCCACACGCGCTATCCGCCGCAGGGTATACGCGGGTTCGCTAGCGCGTCGCGCGCGACCCAGTTCGGCCGAGTGCCGGGTTACTGGCAACAGGCGCAGGCGCAGATTGCCGTGCTGGTGCAGGTGGAGAGCGTCGCTGCGCTGGATCACATCGAGGCCATTGCCGCCGTCGACGGCATCGATGGCATTTTCATCGGCCCTGGAGACCTGTCAGCGTCGATGGGGCATCTGGGCCAGCCCTCGCACCCGGCGGTGCTGCATGCCATCGACGATGCATTGCGCCGCATTCATGCCGCCGGCAAACCCAGCGGCTTTCTCACCGGCGACGAGGCACTCGCCGCCCACGTGCTGGCGCAAGGCGCCGGCTTCGTTGCCGTCGGCGCCGACATCGGTCTGCTCGTTCGGGCCGTCGACGGCCTGTGCGCGCGCTTTCGATCCAGAGATTGAACCGCACACGAAGGAGACAAACGTGCAAATCAAGAATCAACAGGATTTCTGGAGCGGCGTGCTCTACATCCTGATCGGGCTCGGCTTCAGCGCCGGTGCGCTGAACTACAGCTTCGGCAGTAGCGCGCGGCCCGGTCCCGCGTATTTCCCGTTCGGCCTTGGGCTGTTGCTCGCCGTCATAGGTGGAATCACGCTGGTCGCTTCATTGGTTTCCGGGCGCAAGGGTGATGGTCAGATCGGCGGCATAGCCTGGCGGCCACTGACGATCATCGTCGGCTCGGTGGCGCTGTTCGGCTTCACGCTGCCGTGGCTCGGCATGGCCATTGCGCTGCCGCTGCTGGTGCTGACATCGGCGCTGGCCGGTGACGAATTCCATTTCGCCGAGGCGCTGTTCAATGCGGCCATCCTGACCGTTGGCAGCTGGGCGGTCTTCATCTACGGACTGAACCTGGTCATTCCGGTCTGGCCCACCTTCATCGGTTGAGGAGCACACGCCATGATGGAACTCCTGAGCAACCTGGCCCTCGGCCTGTCTGTTGCCGTCTCTCTGCAGAACCTGTCCTACGCGCTGCTCGGCGCGTTGCTGGGCACGCTGATCGGCGTGCTGCCCGGTCTCGGCCCGCTGGCGACGATCGCGATGCTGCTGCCAACCGTGTATGCACTGGACGCGACGCCGGCGCTGATCATGCTGGCAGGCATCTACTATGGCGCACAGTACGGTGGCTCGACCACCGCGATCCTGATCAACGTGCCTGGCGAAGCCTCGTCGGTTGTCACAGCGATCGATGGTTATGCGATGGCGCGCAAAGGCCGCGCCGGCCCGGCGCTGGCCGCTGCAGGTCTCGGCTCGTTCTTCGCCGGCAGCGTGGCGACATTGGTCATCGCAGCGTTCGCACCGGTCCTGACCGAGCTGGCATTCAAGTTCGGCCCGGCAGAGTATTTCTCGTTGATGGTGCTCGGCCTGATCGGCGCGGTGGTGCTGGCGTCGGGCTCGTTGATCAAGGCCATCGGCATGATCATCGTCGGCTTGCTGCTCGGCCAGATCAACACCGATGTGATCTCCGGCGTGTCGCGTTACAGCTTCGGCATCCCTGAGTTGACCGATGGCATCGGCTTCGTCGTCATCGCAATGGGCATCTTCGGCTTCGGCGAGATCATCGCCAACCTGGGCCGCCCGGCCGAGCACCGCGAGGTGTTCACCAAGGACGTGAAGGGTCTCTGGCCTACCCGCAAGGACTTCAGCGAAGCCTGGCCATCGGTGTTGCGCGGCACGGCGATCGGCTCGATCCTCGGTGTGTTGCCTGGCGGTGGTGCGCTGCTGTCGTCGTTCGCCTCCTACACGCTCGAGAAGAAGCTCGTCAAGAACCCGTCGGTGCCATTCGGACAGGGAGCGATACAGGGGGTGGCCGGGCCGGAGAGCGCGAACAACGCGGGCTCGCAAACCAGTTTCATCCCGATGCTCACGCTTGGCATCCCGTCGAACGCCGTGATGGCGTTGATGATCGGCGCAATGACGATCAAGGGCATTCAGCCCGGTCCGCAGGTGATGACCAGCAACCCCGAGCTGTTCTGGGGCCTGATCGCCTCTATGTGGGTCGGCAACCTGATGCTGGTGATACTGAATCTGCCGCTGATCGGGATCTGGATCAAGCTGCTGACGGTGCCTTATCGCTTCCTGTTCCCGGCGATCGTGGTGTTCTGCGGAATCGGCCTCTACACCTTGAACAACAGTACCTTCGACATCTTCGTTGCTGCCGGCTTCACCGCTTTGGGCTACCTGTTCTACAAGCTCAATTGCGAAGCGGCACCGCTGCTGCTGGGCTTCATCCTGGGTCCGATGATGGAGGAGAACCTGCGACGTGCCTTGTTGCTCAGCCGTGGTGACTGGACCACCTTTGTGACCAAGCCGCTGTCCGCATCGTTGCTGTTCGCCGCAGTACTCCTGCTCGTCATCGTCGCGCTGCCCTCGATCACTCGGAAGCGTCAGGTCGCATTCAAGGAAGATGCTTGACGGGTCGTGGATTGCGGTCGAACCGGCAGATCGACATGACCCGCGGCCGCGCAACAGGGGACAGTTCTAGTGTGTGGCTTGGGCGCCTGGAGTTGCCGGTTCGGTGGCGTAGCGCCAAGAAGAAATCTCTGCTGCAGCACGCGCGACACGTTCGCGCAACGACTCGAGCTGCGCGGCAGTTTTGCCCGTATGGATGTACACGGCGACAAGGGCACCAAGCACTTCTTCCTGCGATCCACGCAACAGGGTAGCCGCAGCGCCGACTCCAGCAATGCCTTCGGACTGTCCTTGCGCAGAGTCGACCCGGCGCAGCGATTCGATGCTCGCTCGCAGTACGGCTGGGTCGATCATGGTCCTGGGGGTGCGCCTTTCGAGAGGCCGGGACAAAACCTGGCGCAGGACTGTTGCCGGAAGGTGGGCCAGCATCAGGCGTTGTGAGACGCCGATATGCAAAGGCATGCGCGTACCGATGCGCGAGCTGACGCAGGCCTCCAGGCCCGGATCGGCAACCGCCAGCGTGAGCGCTTCCAAACCGTCGACGACCACCAGCTTGACAGTCTCGCGCACGCTGAATGCGAGGCGCTGCATGCCCGGCCTGGCCAGTTCAACCAGATCGCGCGGCGGCTGGGACTGCCCCACCAGCTGTGCCAATGCGGGACCCAACTCGTACAACCCGGATTGCCCGTCGACTTGTTGCACGACACCCCGAGCCAGCAGCACCTTCAGGATGCGGTAGAGAGTGGCCCGCGGGGTACCTGTCCGGGAAGCCAGCGCCTGCGCGCTGAGCCCCTCTGTGTTCGCACCGATCGCTTGCAGGATATCGATGGTGCGCTCGACAGCGGGCGCCGACGAATCGACTGGGGCGGCGGCTTGACGTGGCATGCAGTGGTGGTATATTGAATCACAGACGATACTCGTCTCATATTTGATACTTTAGCACAGGAGCCAGTTCGATGACAACAGCCGACATTGCCGCACCGCCGAAGCGCGCGCCCGGAATGATGAACGTGGACAAGTTGACCGCGCAGCGAGAGGCAAGGCCGGTCGGTGACATCGGCATGGACACCGGCGAGTTGCTGGCTCGCTACGAGAAACTGCAAGCTGCAGTGGTCTGCGACGTGATGCGAGAGCACTGCATGATGGACCGGGCCTTCCCGGGACACCTGCTGCAGTTGCTACCGAATCGAACGGTGGCTGGCATTGCGTTCACCATCAAGAGCGCGCCCAACACCATCATCAGCGGTGAACTCGATTTCCGCGGCCGGATGCTCGACGATCTGCATGCCGATGCGTTCGTGGTGTGGGACACCTCGGGTGACGAGCGTGCGACGCTGTGGGGTGGCGTGATGACCGCCACCGTCAGCCGCAAGGGGGTACGCGGCGCACTGATCGACGGCGGCATCCGCGATACCCAGCAGATCCTCGACAAGGACTTCCCGGTGTTTTACCGGTTTCGAAGCCCGAATGGCGCGTTGGGCCGCACGATGATCACCCACTACCAGATTCCGGTGCAGATCGGCGAGGTGTTCGTACGTCCTGGCGATGTGATCCTCGGGGATGCGGACGGCGCAGTGGCCGTTCCGCGCGATCTGGCCGTGGCGGTACT
>JBBRID010000338.1:0-4684 GCA_038221635.1 Burkholderiales bacterium | reverse complement strand
GATCGAGCAAGCGGATGTCGACCTGGCGATCCTGGACCTGTATCCGCCAGACGATGGATTCGACTGGGCTTTGCTGGTTTCACGCAAGCCGGTCGTCCTGCAATTCGATCGCGACGCTGCGCAAATGGTCGACTCCCCATTGCAGATTGCGCAACATCGGCACGCGGCCATTGAGCGGGGTGTACAGGACGTCTTTTCGAACGCCGAATTGACGCAGCCCGAAGCGGGACTACGGCTGCGTGCTGCGGTCACCCGGCATAGGGCCAGTCAGCTGGCCAGCCACGCCCACTCGACCGACCTCAGTACCGGTTTGCCACATCGCCAGCAGCTGCTCGAGCACATGAATCATCTGCTCGCGCTTCGGGAGCGCGAACCGGCCCCGATGGCAGCGCTGGTGCTGAGCGTGGATGGCATCGCGACGACACTGCAACGGCTAGGTACCGAAACTGCCGGTGTGCTGCGGCGCAAGCTGGCCGTGCGTCTGCGGTCTTGCCTGCGCGCCAGCGATGTGGTGGCTGCCCTCGAAGGAGAGAATTTTGCGGTGCTGCTGTCATGGGTCGACAACGCCGCGAACGTCGAAGGGGTGGTCGCCAAGCTGCTGGCCGCTGCTCGGCGCCCGTTCATGCTTGGTGGGCAGCCGATCGGTCTGGCCGTCAGCGTCGGCATTGCGCGGTATCCCGAGGATGGGACCGATGCGGCAGGCCTGTTGCACAAAGCGCTGACCCAGGCCACCCATCAGTTGAAGCAAGGCGATCTGTTCGCCCGTCCGGTGCAGGCCGGCGCACCTGCTGCGAACGACGACGACGCTTGAGCGCGTGCGGATTGCGGATTGCAGGCCGCTGCAGGGCTGGTGAGCCATGCCCTGAATTCGGTTGGTGTACGGACCGACCGGTAAAATTCGTGCGTTAAGCGGCCATCCGGCTGCCCAATGCATCAACCTGTGCATCGACCACGCGTAGACCATCGAAAGCCCCGGCATGAAAGCCTCCGAGATCCGCAGCCAGTTCCTCAAGTTCTTCGAATCGAAGGGGCACACCATCGTTGCAAGCAGCCCGGTGATTCCCGGCGACGATCCGACGCTGCTGTTCACGAATGCCGGGATGAACCAGTTCAAGGACGTCTTCCTCGGATTTGACAAGCTTCCGTACAGCCGCGCCACCACCAGCCAGAAGTGCATTCGGGCCGGCGGCAAACACAACGACCTCGAGAATGTCGGCTACACCGCACGGCACCACACGTTTTTCGAGATGCTGGGCAATTTCAGCTTCGGCGACTATTTCAAGCGCGAGGCCATCGGCTATGCCTGGGAGATGCTGACCGAAGTTTTCAAGCTGCCGCCCGACAAGCTTTGGGTCACCGTCTACTCCGAAGACGACGAGGCCTACGACATCTGGAACAAGACCATCGGTGTTCCGGCTGAACGCATTGTTCGAATTGGCGACAACAAGGGTGCCCGCTACGCGTCGGACAACTTCTGGATGATGGGCGACACCGGCCCCTGCGGCCCTTGCACCGAGATTTTCTACGACCACGGACCCGAGATTGCCGGCGGACCGCCGGGGTCCCCGGAAGAAGACGGCGATCGCTATATCGAGATCTGGAACAACGTCTTCATGCAGTTCAACCGCGACGAAGCGGGTGTGATGCACAAGTTGCCAAAGCCCAGCGTCGACACCGGCATGGGACTGGAACGCCTGGCCGCAGTGCTGCAGCATGTGCACAGCAATTACGAGATCGATACCTTTGTCAATTTGCTCGACGCCGCGTGGCAGGTGCTCGGCAAGGCGTGCACAACCGAAGTCGGACGCACCGCGCTGCAGGCGGCGGGCCGCGAGAGCCCTTCGCTGAAGGTCATTGCCGATCACATCCGTGCCTGCAGCTTCATCGTGGCCGACGGCGTGATTCCGGGCAATGAGGGTCGCGGCTATGTGCTGCGCCGGATCACCCGCCGGGCAATCCGCCATGGCTACAAGCTGGGAGCGCGGCAGCCGTTCTTCCACCAACTGGTCGCCGTGCTGGTCGCCGAGATGGGCGGGGCGTTCCCGGAGCTGCGTCAAAAGCAGCAGCGCGTCACGGAGGTGTTGCGTCAGGAAGAAGAGCGCTTCTTCCAGACCATCGCCCACGGCATGGACATTCTTGAAGCAGCCCTCGCCACAGGCGGTGGTCGCATCGATGGCGAAGTCGCGTTCAAGCTGCACGATACCTACGGATTTCCACTCGATCTGACCGCTGATGTCTGCCGCGAGCGCGGCGTCAGTGTGGACACCGCCGGCTTCGACGCGGCGATGACCCGACAGCGCGAGCAAGCCCGTGCTGCCGGCAAGTTCAAGAGCGCCGCAGGCCTCGAATACGGCGGGCAGGCAACCCACTTTCGTGGCTACGATGGGCTGATCGAGGAAGAAGCGTCGGTCGTCGCGGTCTATGTCGCAGGCGTGCAGGCCGAACAGGCGGTGGCCGGCGACGATGTGATCGTTGTCCTCGATCGGACCCCGTTCTATGCCGAGAGCGGAGGCCAGGTCGGCGACACGGGCGAACTGCGCAACCCCGGCACCCGCGTCGTCATCGAGGACACGATCAAGGTGCAGGCGACCGTCTTCGGCCATCAAGGTCGAGTCACCGAAGGGGTGGTGAGGGTCGGCGACAAGTTTCTGGCCCGCGTCGACGCCGAGCGTCGGGCGCGCACGATGCGCAACCACAGCGTCACCCACCTGATGCACAAGGCCTTGCGCGAGGTACTGGGAGCCCATGTCCAGCAGAAGGGCTCGCTGGTCGATGCCGAACGCACGCGCTTCGACTTCGTGCACAACGCGCCGATGAGCGACACCCAGATTCGCGAAATCGAAGCCAAGGTCAACGCCGAAATCCTTGCCAATACGGCGACCGAGGCCCGGGTCGTGCCGATCGAAGAAGCGCAGAAGCTCGGCGCGGTGATGCTGTTTGGCGAAAAATATGGCGACGAGGTGCGCGTGCTCGACATCGGCAGCAGCCGCGAGTTCTGCGGCGGCACTCACGTGCGACGCACCGGCGACATCGGCTTGTTCAAGGTCGTTGCCGAAGGCGGGGTCGCTGCCGGCGTTCGCCGGATCGAGGCGATCACCGGCGACAACGCATTGGCCTATCTGCAAGGCTTGGAGTCGACGGTCAACCAGCTTGCCGCAAGCCTCAAGAGCGCGCCGGCCGAGGTGTCTGCGCGCTTGAACCAGTTGCAAGAGCAGCTGCGGGCGGCCGAAAAGGAACTGTCGGCGACCAAAGGCAAGCTGGCTTCGAGCAGGGGCGACGAACTGCTGGCCGGTGCCGTCGAGATCGGCGGCCTTCGGGTGCTGGCCGCACGGCTCGACGGAGCCGATGCAAGAACATTGCGCGACACCCTCGACAAGCTGAAGGACAAACTCAAGACGGCTGTCATCGTCTTGGCCACGGTCGATGGCGACCGGGTGCAATTGGCCGCCGGTGTCACCGCTGACAGCATCGGCAAGCTGAAGGCCGGCGAGTTGGTCAATTTCGTTGCCCAGCAAGTTGGCGGCAAAGGTGGTGGCAAGGCCGACATCGCGATGGCAGGCGGCAATGAGCCGGGCAAACTTGACCAGGCCTTGGCCTCGGTGCCTGGCTGGGTTGCAGAGCGTGTTTGACCACGATCATCCCGGCGCGACAAGCTAGGGGGTAGGGCCAACTCAACCCCCCGGCCGGCTTGCAAAGCGGCTTGCCGATCCATATGGTTGAGCATGCCGCTTGCAACCACGGCCTGCCTTTCGATTCATTGGTCGCTGTCATCGATGGCGGTGCCGTGCCGCCCCGGAATTCAGCCATGACGGACTTTGCGACTGAAACCACAACCGGTCTTGAAGGTCGGCTGGGGCTGGAACCCGGCGCTCTCGGGGCCGCGCTGATCGGCTTGCTCGAGCGTCTGTCGGCCGGTCTGTGCATCCACGAGGCGGCCAACGGCCGCTGCCTGTTCGCCAACGAAACACTGGCGAATCTGATGCGGCGAAAACCCGCACAGATCGTCGGCCACGGCATGGCGGAATGGCTCGACCCTGCACCGCCGGCGATTTTTCATTCCGGCCCCGGCCTGCCAGGCCTCAACTCGGTTGCAAGTGGCCAGCCGCTGGCGTTGTGGGTGAAAGTCGATGGCGAGATCCGGCACTTCTCGATCTATCAGCAGCGATTGGCCGTCATCGATCGCAAGGCACCGCGTATCTTTTGCAGCGTCTGGCTCGAGACCAGCGGTACCGGCTTCGATTCCTGCGCAGGCGCGCCGTCGAAAGCGATTCCCGAATCAGTCGAGTTGCTGACGGAATGCGCCGCATCGGATCGAATCGACCGGCCGTTGGAACCACTTGCAGACGGCGATCGCGGCCTGTTCGACGCGTGTTATCGACGCCAAGTCGAGTTGTCTCTCCTAGGAGCCTGTCGGACTTGGGGCGTCGATAGCGAGAATCGGCCCCGGCGAGGACAGTTCTTGCCGGATTTGCAGCCCCATAGCTCAGCTATGGGGCAAAAAGACGGTGAGAAATGGACCGCTGCGGTCGATTCGCAGCCGACGGCTCCCCAAGCCCGACAGGCTCCTAGGCTCCTTGAATCAGCCGTCCGAAAACAGCTGTACATAACGAATGCCGCACCCTGTCCATCAAGGCGAGTGACCAACGCGAACGGCGCTGCGCTGGGCCAGGCTGTCGATGATCGG
>JBBRID010000337.1:0-4693 GCA_038221635.1 Burkholderiales bacterium | reverse complement strand
GTCCGACCGACGAACACGATCGGACCGGTCGGCCGGCCATTCGGCGATCCGCCTTCGGGTTCGAGCGTCAATTCAAAGAGCTGGCGAGCCTCGAGCGTTGGCAAGCGACTCGTCGGCAGTTCGAGCACTTGTCCGGCGTTGACCAGGCCAAGCGAAGTCGGCCCGGCCGCGCCCTCCGCCTTGGTCCAGAACTGCAAGACCTTGCCACTGGGGACCGGAGCGGTACCGGCGATCGGCACCAAGCGCAGCGAGCCACCCGCCCTTGCTTCGACGACCCAACCCGCCGACTGATCGGCGGGCGATTGCAGCACGGCGAGATAACGTGGCTCATTCGACGGCGCTGCGGTGCGCAACAGCAACAGTGACGCCAGCAGCAGCGAAGCCGCGATGGCCAAGCCGCCGCCCAGCGGCCAGCGCGTCAAGCGCTGCCAGAGAGAGTCATTGGCGGCCTCAGGCTTCCCCGCAGAAGCGACTGCGGATACTGACTGTGCACCTACCATCCGCTGTTCGATTGCAGCCCAGAGGCCGGCCGTGGGCTCTACCGGTGCGATCTTCAATGCCAGGCCGAGCAGTCGATCCTGCCAGGCATAAACCTCGGCTTGCAGGCTGCGATCGTCACGCAGCGTCTGCTCGAAACTCGTGCGAGCGGCGAGATCGAGCGTGCCCAACACATATTCGCCCGCCGATGCACTTCGCTCCTGCGGATCGTCGAGGTTCACGACAGACACTCCTTCAGCATCAGCAGTCCGCGGCGAATCCATGATTTGACGGTGCCGATCGGCGTTGCCAGCACCGCCGCGATCTGCTCATGCGTATAACCTTCGACAAAGGCGAAGACGATGCACTCGCGCTTCTTGTCGTCGAGCGACTCCAGGCAACGGTTCAGCGCTGCGCTGTCGGCCAGCGGCTCGGCGGCCCCGTGTTCGCTCGCCGCCTCGGCATCAGCCAGGCTTTCTAGTTCATCACCGACCGGGACTTCGCGTCGCAGCTTGCGCGCCTCGTCGAGTGCGCGGTGGCGCACCACCGTATAGATCCAGCCGCGCGCAGAACCGAGGGCTCGCTGATAGGTCTGCGCCCGTTGCCAGATCTGCAGAAAGGCGTCCTGCAGCACATCGTGGGCGGTGTCTCGATCACGAACGATGCGCATCGCCACACCGAGCAACCAGCGCGCCTCGCGCTCGTACAACATGCGCAGCGCAAACCGCTCACCCCGCGCGCAAGCTTCGAGCGCCGATTCATAGTCAAACGCGTCGCGGGAAGAAGCGCTGGATGCCATGGGTGACGATTGTGACAGCGACGCCGACATCCACGTCGCGGCAGAAAGCTCCGGTCGCAGCATCCAACTGCAACCGGAGCCACTGCTCGCGAGCGACCGATCAGTAGCGAATCGCCAGATCGATCAAGGCTGCACCAGCCGTGCCGCCGATCAGCGCAGCATCTCCGGTCAGCCCGCGATAGGCCGTCGCCGCGCCGGTCGTGAGGGAGACCGAATACAGCGCCGTCGGTCCGGTGGCGGCAGTGCGCAGTGCAGCGAGCGCCAGACCGTTGCTGCCGCCGGCGATGTCGAACGCAACCATGCCACTGACCGCGACCCCGAGCGGGCCGATATCGACCAGCGTGCCGTTGTTCGGCGGGTTCTGCAGCGACAGCACATCCAGGTTGTCGTCGAAGTCGTACAGCGCGGTGGTGGTCGTACCGGCAAAGCTGTTGGTATAGGCACCAGCGATGATGGCGGCAGGCGCAGCGCGGTTGATATCGCCGTCCGTGGTGGTCGCACCGGTTTCAACGTTGATGCGCAGGTTCTGTCCGGTGTTGCTGATCACCCGCAGGCGATCGGCGACCGGGTTGAAATCGACGCTGAACCTCGCGCCCGACAGCCCGACGTACGGCGCCGTGGTGTCGCCCGCATCGGCAGCAAGCGCGGCACTGAATGTTGCAACGCCAGTGGCCGGATTGATGGTGTAGAGGCGAGCGCCGGTGACAAGGCCATACAACATGCCGTTGGACGGCCGGTAGTCGATGCCGAGCAAAGTTTCCCCGGCGCGCAGTCCGGTGACCGAGATTGTCGAGGTGATCGTATTCGGCGTAGCCGGATTGAATGCGAGCAGGCGGTTGTCAGCGCTCAACCCAATGACGGTCGGGTTAGCCGATTGCTGCAACGCCAAGCCGCGCAGCGCTTCGCCTCCAGCAACTGCACCGCCGGCAATCACGGTTGCGGCGCCAGTCGCCAGATTGACGGTGTACAGCGAGGTCGTCCCGCCCACGGTCAACGCGGCATAGCCCATGTTGGTCTTGGCGTCGATGTCGAATCCGTTTGCTGCGGTGGCCACCACGCCCAACGGAACACCTGACATCAGGGTGCCGCTGTTCGGTGGATCCTGCAGGTGCAGCAGGCCGGCGCCGATGTCCAGGTCATATAGCTGAGTGGTCGTGGTTCCGGCGAACGAATTGGTATACGCAACCGCACTGATGCTGGCATTGCCGAACGGCAGCGAGATCGTGCCATCGGTGATCGTATCGCCGGTCTCGACATTGATACGCAGGTCCAAACCTGTGTCCGAGACCACCCGCAAACGATCGGCCGCCGGATTGAAATCGACGCCAAAGTTGTTTCCGGAAAGCGCGGTGAAGGGGTTGTCATCGCCAGCAGCGGCCTTCAATGTCGCCGTTTTGGTCGCGACACCGGTCGACGGTGCCACCGAATAGATGCTGCCGGCGCTGCCCAGTGCATAAAGCTTGCCGTCTGCGGGGCGGTAGTCGATGCCGAGCAGGGTTTCGCCGCTGGTCAGGCCCGTCACGCTGACGGTACCGACCAGCGTCGCCGGGGTCGCGCGATTGAAGGAGATGATCTTGCCACTCAGCGTCAGCGCGACGGTATCGCCTACAGATACTGGGGCGGGTGCGGGTGCGGGTGCAGGTGCGGGTGCGGGTGCGGGTGCGGGTGCCGGGGTCGGTGCCGGTGCCGGAGCCACGTCATCATCGCCGCCACAGGCGACCAGACCAAGCGTCATGATGCTTGCGGCGAGAGATAGGACAGTCTTGCGGTAGGTGGGGTACATGGTCGTCTCCTGGTTGAACGTGCTGAAGGCACCGTCGCGCAAAACAGCGAAACGACGGCACTCCCTTTGCACTACGGGACAACGACGAAGGCGGATGCAGTCGGGGAAAATAAAATCCGTTGAACTTTCGCTGGCCTGAAGACCGGCCTCCAGGGACGTGAACGGCCAGCCCCAGGCCCGGCCGCAGGCTTTCAGGCCAAGGTCCGGCGAAAGACGATTTCCTGGTATCCGAGCAGACCCATCGCCACTGTCGGGTACAACAGGTAGCCGGACAACACATTGCGGCTGCGCGCCTGCGCCCGCCGCGCCAGAGCCCGCCGCGCCAGCCACGGGAATCGGATGATGGCGCCGATCAGGCGATCCAGGCGCAGCAGATTCGGCAACACCTGGGCATCGAGCACGTCCCGTTTTTCGAGTGTCAAACCCTGGCTGGCTGCCTGTTCAATCAGCTCGGCAGGCACCTGCCAGCCTTCCAGCGCCGTGCCGCGCGCAACCAGCTGCACCGCCATCGCGCCGTCGGCGTCGAGCGCGGCAAGCGGGCGCGGCTGATAACCATCGAACAGTGTGAACCGCCCGCCGGGCCGCAACACCCGCGCAACCTCGCTGAGCGCCTGCGGCACGTCTTGCGCGTAACAAAAGGCCTCGATTGCGAACACCTCGTCGACGCAGGCGTCTGCTTGTGGCAAGCGGTGCAGATCGCCGAGCTGGAGCTTGGTGTTGGTCACGCCGGCCGAAGACATCCGGGCAGTGGCCAGCGCCAGATGATCGGGTGTCAGGTCGATGCCATGGAAGCGCCGGCCCGGATGGCGTGGCGCCAGATACCCGAGATTGAACCCCTGGCCAAAACCCAGCTCCAGAACGTCGGCGGGTGCATCGGCCACCCAGCGTGCCTCGATGCGCCGCAGGTGCTCGCGAAACCCATCCGGATCGAAGCGGTTGCCGTTGTTGAGCGCCATGTGCGCTGCACCTTCGGAGGAGTGGTGCTTGCGGTACGCCGCATGGCACTCTCGATAATAGGCCTGCACCTTGGGCGAATCGAGCCGCTCGGCAAGGATGTCCTGCAGCGGAAACAGCCGTTCGAGCTTGCGCAGCCGTTGCGAAAGGTCGCGCCTGCGTTCTTCTTCGTTGTCGATTCGTCGCGTCCTGAGCATGGCCGAATTATCTCAGCCACGACGGCCACTGGTCGCGGGCCGCCCTCAGCGGGTCAGGAACGCCAGCACACGGTCGGCCAAGCGGCCGTAAGGCGGCATCAGGAATTTGAGCGTCGAAAAACGTGCCTGATAGAACACCGGCCGCAGTTTCGAGAAGGTGTTGAAGCCTTCCTTGCCGTGATAGTGACCCATTCCCGATTCGCCGACGCCGCCGAACGGCAGGTCATGCTGGCCTACGTGGAACAAGGCGTCGTTGACCGACACACCACCCGACATCACACGGTCGATCAGCATCTGCACTGTCGGTTCGTCGTTGCTGAACGGATAGATTGCCAATGGTCGCGCGCCGCCATTGATGGCATTGATCACCTGCTCGAGATTGCGAAAACCACGGATCGGCAAGACCGGTCCGAAGATCTCGCGCTGCCACAAATCGCATTTGTCCGGCGCGTCGAGCACGATGTGCGGCGCAATCTTGCGTGT
>JBBRID010000336.1:0-4726 GCA_038221635.1 Burkholderiales bacterium | reverse complement strand
CACCTACCCGACCTCGGCCAAGCTGTCGGTCAAGCCGCATGAGTTCGATATCGGCTGGGCGTATATCCGCTGCCTGGAAATGCTCGGCTTGGCCAAGGTTCGCAAGACGCCGCCGATGCTGCGTCTGGGAGCAGTGAAGCCGGTCGCCGATGGCCATACGCTCGACGCAATCATTGCCAATCGCTATGAGGTGATGGCGCGTTATGCAGGCAACCTGCGTCGTGCATGCCGCAGCGAAATCGCCAAGCTCAAGGCCGAAGGCACGGCGGCAAGCCATGCAAAGTTGTCGAATTTGCAGCTTGCCAAACGCTGGCTGCACCGCGACGAAGACAAGATTCCGCACGCAGCCCGCGCGCACGTTGCGGCTGCGGTTGAACACAACCCGCGCTTGGCCATCCTGATCTCGATGCGCGAAGAACTGCGCTCGTTGTGGACGCGCACCAATGTGTCGGCCGAGCAATTGGTGCTCGACCTGCAAGCCTGGTGCAAGCGTGCCGAAGACAGCGGCATCGCCGCATTGCAGGAATTTGCGCTGAAGCTGCGCTCGGCCCAGCACGCCTGACCCGTACGGTTGTCGGAACAAAGGGCCAACGCAGCGGCAACGCCTCTGTGGAAGGTCTGAACAAGCGGAAGCGCCACTCGGTTGCTTCCGTTTTTTTTCGTCTGCCAGAATTGACGCGGCGCGTTCCTGCGATTCGATGAGCCCTCGCAGATCGACCCGCAAGATGCGCCACCGGCACCGCTCGAGCAATGGTTGCGGGCCGACCCCAGCTTGCCGGGAGATACTGGCTTGCCGTGCACGCGCTGGGCCGAAGCGCTCGGCGCGGGCTACGTTCCCGCTCCTCACCTGGCGCAACCCGATGATCTGGCGGTGCTGCCGTATACGTCGGGTACAACCGGGCTTCCGAAAGGGTGCATGCACAGCCATCGAACCCTGATGCCGAATGTGGTCGGTGCCGCGTTGTGGAGCTTCGGTGGTGCCGAATGTGTGAGCCTCGGCGTGGTGCCGATGTTCCACATCACCGGCATGATGTACGGATTGCATTCGCCGATCATGAGCGGCAGCACGGTGGTTCTGATGCCGCGCTGGGACCGGGAGTTGGCCGGGCGGCTGATTTCGCGTTACCGAGTCAGCCACTTCACCTGCATCCCCACGATGATCATCAATCTGTTCGGTAGCCCGAACTACGCATCCTTCGATCTGGGCAGCCTGCGTTACCTGAGTGGTGGTGGTGCGGCGATGCCGAAAGCGGTTGCCGAGCGACTGAACAATGAATTCGGCATCACCTTTGCCGAAGGTTATGGCTTGACTGAAACCGCGGCACCATCACACGCCAATCCGCCGGAACGTGCCAAGCTGCAGTGTCTGGGAATGCCGCTGTTTGGGGTCGATTCCCGGATCGTCGATCCGGTTACGCTCGAGGAGTTGCCGATCGGTGAAATCGGCGAGATCGTCACCCGCGGTCCGATGGTCTTTAAGGGCTACTGGCAGCATCCGGAGGCCACCGAGGCAGCGTTCATCGAACTGGATAACGAGCAATTCTTTCGCACCGGCGACTTGGGCCGCATGGACGAGGAAGGCTATTTCTTTATCACCGACCGTTTGAAACGGATGATCAACGCTAGCGGCTACAAAGTGTGGCCGGCGGAGGTCGAGATGCTGCTGTACAGGAATCCCGCTGTGCAGGAGGCATGCATCATTTCTGCCAAGGACGACTATCGGGGCGAAACGGTCAAGGCGGTAATCGTCTTGAAGGCAGACGCAGCGGGTCACACCAGTGCCAGAGACATCATCGACTGGGCGCGCGCGCACATGGCGGCTTACAAGGTGCCGACACAGGTTGCCTTCGTGGAAGCATTGCCTAAATCAGGCTCGGGCAAGGTGATGTGGCGGTTGCTGCAGGACGAGCAGAACGCGAGCGTCGCTCGAAGCGATGGTAAGGTAATCGCAAGGGCTTGATGCCTGGACTGGCCTCGCGAAGAGCAGAGCCTGAAGTTTCTGCGCCTGCCGATGGGCCAGATCACAGGTCGAAATGTCGCCTTTCAATCGCAGACCGGCTCCAAGCCGATCGCGATGGAATGATCACATGCCGCCGATGAAGTTGCTGTCGAAGCTCATGTCGCCGTAATTGCTATCACTGAGTGCCATGATGGCCTTGTGTTGCACTTCGGCGCGGCTGACGGTGCCGGGCAGCGGCGACGTGAAGCGCGGGTAAGCGTCGTCGGTGCGGAGTTGACCGGCTTGGGAAGCGCGATTTGCTTCGGCCTGGACCTCTGCGCGGCTGACGTTGGAAGAACTCGGAGTCTCGAAACGGGTGGCTTCGACTGCGAACGTGGCCGATGAGGCGGCAAGCGCGAGCGCGGCGATGGTGATCTGAACTGATTTCATCTGAATTTCCTTTGAACGGTAAGGTTGGGCGCTGCCCTCAGCTTGGTAGCTTGCTTGCAGCGTGCCGACCGTTCTCTTAAAATTCAGCCGGCACCTCATCTATTACGTATGAGGTGCCGGGTTGTATGCACTGATCAGTTAGTTTTTAAACTAATCTGTATTTAATCAGTTGCGCACGGTGATCTCGTTGCGGACGCTCTTGACGCCGTTGACACCTTGGGCGATCTTCATCGCCATTGCCTTTTCATTGCCATTCTTGGCGAAGCCCGACAGCATCACGGTCCCGTTCAGGGTTTCAACGCTGATCGCTGCGGCGTCGACCTGCTTGTTCTCGATCATGCGGGCCTTCACCTGCGTGGTAATCGTCGAGTCATCGATGTATGCACCAACCGTCGACTGGTCACGCCAGATGGCGCAGCCGGGAAGGGTCAGCAACGCGGTCGCGGAAGCTAGTGCGATGAGTGTGGATTTGATGAACATGATTGGCCTTTCTGTGCCTTGGGAAAAACTGGGTGGGGGGCTGATGCTCAGCGGTCGAGCAGATCGAGCATCTCGTCGGCATGCTCTTCTTCGTCGGCCAGGATGTCCTCCAGCATGCGACGTGTGGTCGGATCCTTGTCGCCTAGCAGGCTGATCATCTGACGGTAGGCCTCAACGGCAACGCGCTCGGCAACCAGGTTCGCTCGCACCATCGCCTTCAGCTCGCTCGAGTCGTCATAGTCGGCATGGCTTCGTGCCTCGAGACGGCCAGGAGCAAAGTCCGGACTACCGCCGAGCTGGACAATGCGCTCGGCCAGGCGGTCCGCGTGACCGGCTTCTTCGTTCGCGTGCACCATGAACTCATCGGCGACAGCCGGCGCAGACAGACCCTTGGCCGTGAAATGATGCCGCTTGTAGCGCAGTACACAAACCAGCTCCGTCGCCAGTGCGTCGTTAAGCAGTTCGACAATGTCCTCGCGCCATGGGCCGTAGCTGGGTGTCACCACCCCGTCATCGAGGTGCGTTTTAGCCGCTTCCAATGATGATTCATCGAGTTGCAGCCGGTCGCTGTCAACTCGGGGTGTTTGGGGCATGGATGATTGTTTCATCGCAATGAGTACTCCTTTTTATTGATCGTCGCCGACCGGGCCATCAACATGGCACCGGTGCCGGCTGGGAATCGCACAGCTGTGTGACCGGTCGAAAGTCACAGGTTTATCGACGATCAATGATCACGACGACCCATCGACAGCAGCAGGCCGAACAACGCGCCCACTGCTGCAGCCAGCAGAACCGACTTGAAAGGCTCCTGGCGGATGTAGCCAACAGCTTGTTCCGACGAGCGGTGCGCTTGCTCGCGCAATTGCTGTGATTTCACGCGAGCCGTTTCCGCACCGCGCCGTGCCAGTGACTCGGCGCCGCTGCCCAGGCGCTCAAGTGCTGGCACGGTTGCGTTGCGGGCCGTTTCGACTGCGCTCGACAGATGATCGAAGGTGTCATTGGCAAGGCGGTTCGAGCGGGCAGTGGTCTCGTGCGCGCGATCAGCGAGCGATTCGGCTGGGTGCTCGGCAACATGGCCTGAACCGCTCGGATTGTTGAAGGTGGTGGTGGTTGTGTTCATTGGGACCTCGTTGTTGAAGTAGGTGGGGATGAGTGGGGTCGGACGCTCGGAACGGGTCGGTTATCGACCGCGTGTCATCACGCCGTACAGGAAACTGGCAACCGCGAGAACCGCGAATACCACGAACAGGATCTGGGCTATGCCAGCCGCACTGGCTGCAATGCCGCCGAAGCCGAATAATGCGGCAATGATCGCGATCACGAAAAATACGACGGCATAGTGCAGCATGCTCTTCTCCCTGGACCGTGGCCCTTGATGGTTGCTATGCACGGAGCTTAAGGACCAACCCGGGCGGCGACCATGAGAGGGCGGGCCGTCGATTTGTCGGCGGCGCCACGGTACGCCTGTAGGAGAACGCCGACACAGTGGCGCGAGAGCGCGCACCTGGAGTTTCAGGTGGCCGTTTCTTCCAGCTCGGGCGGGCTGGGCAGCGTTGCGCTGACCAGTGTTCCCCGCCCCGGCGCTGATTCAAGCGTCATCCGGCCACCCTCGGCTTCGACGCGGAAACGCATGCCGAGAAGTCCATGCGACGCGGGGTGACGCTGCGTGGTCGGATCGAATCCGACACCGTTGTCCCGCACCTCGATCGAGCCGCCGTCGCTGGTGGCCAGCAACTTGACGACCACTTCGCTGGCCTTTGCGTATTTGGCGATATTCGTGAAGGCTTCCTGCACCAATCGGTAAATGGTGAGCTCGGCCGACGGCGCCAGCCTGATTTTCTCCAGTTCGGTCTGGAT
>JBBRID010000335.1:0-4732 GCA_038221635.1 Burkholderiales bacterium | reverse complement strand
CGCTTGCATTGAATACTGTATGAAAATACAGTATTCAAATGGACCTCGTGCCCCCTTTTCGATCTGCAGCCGCGCTGGCCGCTGCCGCCCCGCCCGCCGCTGCGGCCGCAGGGACGGCGGCTGCGCGTCGCTCGTCGCATGGGGCAGATCCGCGCAGGGGGGCATCGGCCATACGGCCTCCGCCGCCGACGCCCGAATCCCTGCACCCGGCCTTGTGGCTGGGCCACCAACTCGGCCGGCAGGTCGATCAACCCCTGCCCAGCGGATTCGTGCGGCTCGATGCCGAGCTGCCCGGCGGGGGCTGGCCGCGGCGGGTCTTGACCGAACTGCTGCTGGCGCACCCGGGCATTGGCGAAATCCGCCTGCTCGCCCACAGCCTGGCCGCCGCCCAGCACCGGGGCCGGCTGGTGATGTTGTTCGATCCGCCGGCCAAATTGTCGGCGCAGGCGCTCGGCGAGCTCGGCATCGATGTCGAGCAGTTGCTGATCGTCAATACCCGCACCCGCGTGATTCCGGGTGCCGACAGCCTGTGGGCGCTCGAGCAGGCGCTGAAAAGTGGTCATGTCGGTGCAGTGGTCGCGTGGTTGCCACCACGGTTGCGGGCCGAGCGGCTGCGCCGCTTGCAGCTGGCCGCGCAGGCTCACGATGGCCCGGCCTTCGTGATGCGCGAACTCGAAGCCCAGCAGCGGCCGACCGCCGCGCCGCTGCGTTTGGCGCTGCGCCCTGGCGGCGGCGACCAGTTGCTGCTGCGGGTGCTGAAGCGCCGCGGCCCGCCGCTCGAAACCACCTTGCAGCTCGATCTGCCGCCGGTGCTGGCCAGCCTGCCCGCACAACGCGCACTGGCCGGCGCGGCGGTGGTCGGTCGTCCCGGCGGCCCGGCGCTTGCCGGTGCGTCGGAGGTGCCGGCCGCAAGCTTCATCAACCTCGAACCGCCGCCGCGGCGCTGATCTTGCGTGTTGTGGATCGGCCTGCACCTGCCACTGCTGTCGCTCGAGACGGTGGCCTGTCTGCCCGGCTTCGGCGGCGATGGTGGCGCTGGGTCGTCTGATTTATCTGCTCCGGCGGTCGGTCTGGCGATTGTCGATGCCCACCACATCGTTCATGTCGGTCCGGCCGGGCAGGCGCTCGGTGTTCGCCCCGGCATGAAACGCGCGACCGCGCTGGCGCTGGCGCCGCAACTGGTGCTGGCGCAGGCCGATGCGGCCCGTGATGCCCTGGCCTTGCAGGCGGTCGGCCATGCGGCGCTGACGTTCACGCCGATGGTCTGCATGCTGGCGCCGCAGACGGTGCTGCTCGAGGTGCAGGCCAGCCTGCGTTATTTCGGTGGTTTCGAGCGTCTGCTGCAGCGCCTGCGGGCGGCACTGCAGCCACTCGGCCACCGGTTGCAGATCGCCAGTGCGCCCACCGCACAGGCCGCCACGCTGTTGTGCCGCCTGGCCACGTGCGGCAGCGAAGGCGATCTGCATTGTGCCGATCTGGCCCAGACCATGCGCTGCCTTGACGCCGCGCCGGTCGGCTTGCTGGCTGCGGCAAGCGAGCATCGAGACGTGCTGCAGGCGATCGGCCTGCGCCAGATCGGCGAGTTGCGCCGGCTGCCGCGTGCCGGTCTGGCACGCCGCTTCGGCCAGGCCTTGCTGAACGAGATCGATCGGGCATTCGGGCGTTGCCCCGATCCGCGCCAACCGATCAGTCTGCCGCCGCAATTCAGCAGCCGGCTCGAATTGCTGGCGCGCGCCGACACCACCGAGCAGGTGTTGTACGGCGCGCGGGTGTTGCTGAACCGGTTGGTGGTCTGGGCCGCGGCGCAGCAGGCGCGTGTGGGTCGTTTTACGCTGCACATGCTGCACGAGACCCGCCACCGCAGCGATGCCGAGACACCACCGGCCAGCGAGCTGGAGGTCGCGCTGACCGAAGCCTCTTGCGATGCCGATCACCTGCAGGTGCTGCTGCGCGAACGCCTGGCGCAGGTCAGGCTGGTAGCGCCGACGCTCGAGTTGCGCCTGTCGTGCCCCGAGCTGGTTCACCGCCCGCCACCCAACGGCGAGTTGTTTCCCACCGCGCGCAACGAGCAGGAAGGTCTGACCCGGCTGATCGAACGGCTGCAAGCCCGGCTCGGGGGCGAGCAGGTGCAGCGGCTGGCGCTGGTCGAGGACCATCGGCCCGAACGTGCCAGCATCACCCTGTCTTTTGATGGCCGTTTTTCTGATGGCCAATCGGCTGCCGCGTCACACCAGCGCCGCATACGGCCAGCCGACGGTGCCGTACCCTTGCAGCAGCCGGTCTGGCTGATGCTGCAACCCGAAGCCTTGGTCGAACGACAGCGCCGGCCACAGCTCGATGGCCTGCCGCTGCAATTGCTGTGCGGCCCCGAGCGCATCGAAACCGGCTGGTGGGATGCGGCGCTGGCCGAGCGCGACTATTTCATCGCGCAGGCGGGCGATGGCTCGCTGGTCTGGATCTATCGCGGCCGGTTGCCGCCGCGCGAAGCGGTTGATGGCGATGGCGCTGTCGACCGGCAGTCCGGCTGGTTTCTGCACGGCCGGTTTGCATGACTGCCATCGATCCGCCTGAAGGCGCTCCCACAGAAGACAAGATCGAATTGTTATTCCGTAGGAGCGGCTTCAGCCGCGATTGATCTGGCGTTCGACACGGTGTGTCTGTGCACACGCATTCGCGGGTTTGACGGAACATCCGGTACGGATCGTGCTCAATCAACCGATGAACTTGAATTTACCCGCCTGGATCCTTCCTTCCCTGGCCGAATGGCTGCCCGTGATCGGTGCGGCGCTGGTTGCGCTGCTGATCGCCGAGATCGTGTTTCGCATCGGCGAACGCGTCATTCGCCGGGCCAGCCACAACTCGCCGATGGCGTTGACGCTGACCACGGCTGTGCGTTCGCCGGCACGCCTGTTGATCTATCTGGTGGCGCTCAACTCGGTGCTGAACCAGGCGCCAGCCGGCCTGCCGTGGCTGTCGAATATCGAGCGTATCAGTGGCCTGTTGCTGATCGGCGCGCTCACCTGGCTGTTGGCCAACGCCGTCAATGGTGCGGCCGCCGGGGTCGTCAACGCCAATCCGCTCGACGAAGCCGACAACCTCGATGCCAGACGCATTCGCACGCAGACCCAGGTGCTCGCACGCATCGCGATGGGTCTGGTGATCCTGATCGGCTCAGCGCTGGCGCTGATGAGCTTTCCGGCAGTACGTCAGGTCGGCGCCAGCCTGCTGGCTTCGGCCGGCATGGTCGGCATCGTGGCTGGCTTCGCGGCCCGGCCGGTACTGGGCAATCTGATCGCCGGGCTGCAGATCGGGCTCAGCCAGCCGATCCGCATCGACGACGTGGTGATCGTCGAAAACGAATGGGGCGTGATCGAGGAGATCACCGGAACCTATGTTGTCGTGCGCATCTGGGACCAGCGGCGCCTTGTCGTGCCGCTGCAGTACTGGATCGAGAAGCCGTTCCAGAACTGGACTCGCAGTACGTCGCAAATCATCGGCACGGTCTTTTTGTGGGTCGACTACCGGATGCCACTCGCCCCGGTGCGCGAGGCCTTGCAGCGTGCCTGCGAGATGTCAGAACACTGGGACAAGCGACTGGCGCTGCTGCAGGTGACCGAAGCCGACAAGGAGTCGATGCAGCTGCGCTGCCTGGTCACCGCCGCATCGGCTTCGGCCGCGTGGGATTTGCGCTGCCATGTGCGCGAGTACCTGATCGATTTCGTGCAGCGCGACTATTCGCAATTCCTGCCGCGACAGCGTGCCGAGGCGACCATCGAGCGCCGCAGCGCACCGGCACCCATGGTCGAGGCCGACAAGCCGGTTGCCGGGCGCCAGGCGGCTGGCGGGGCGACCGAGATGGAAACACCGGCACCTGTGCGACGTGCGCCGTGAGAGTCGCACCGACGCCCGCACGCTTGGCTGCCAACCGCTGTGGGAAATGCCGTACGCATAAACGCGGACATGGATGATTGGCTTGACGGCGCGCTGCGCGCATCCTGAGGACATTGATGAATCACTGACCTCAAGGAGTACGTCATGACCTCGATCTACCGCACCTTCGCGCTTGCCACACTGTGTGTCTCCGCGCTCTCCCTGTCGGCCTGCGCCGGCATGTCCCGCCAAGACAAGTCAGCCGTCGGCGGCGCCGCCATTGGTGGCGTGGCCGGGTCTATCCTTAGTGATGGCAGCGCACTGGGAACAGTTGGCGGCGCAGCGGTTGGAGGCCTGATTGGTAACGAGGTAGGCAAGAAGAAATAGCAGCACACCTCTGTCCAAGAGCACCTTACGCTTGGAGCCCCGCAGATGCGGGGCTTTTTTGTGTGCGCCCAGCATGGGCGCACTCTTGGAGGTGAAAGTCCTCCCGTAAGTTGATCACAGCGAACGAAGCGAAGCGCAACTGCATGAGGGTGACCGAGTGTGGGGAGGAAGCGTGGAGCGAAGCTGCGAGCCGAGGGACACGAACCGGATAGAAGGCGGCGCCGAGCAGGGCGAGCGGGCACGAAACCGCGAAGCTCTCGTGATCAAGGCTCAGGCGGCGTAAATCCGGCGGTTGTGCAGCGCAGGAGTGCGTTCTTACCTGGGGAGATCTCGCCTAGTGCCTGAAAGGGCGACGGTGACGAGCCGGAGCGAGAAGTCAGCAGAGGCCGTAGTAGCCGGGGCCAGCCGATGAGGCGGGAAGGCACGGTGAAGGGGCGAACGAGAAGGAGTGTCGAGCGACATGTCGATGCACGGG
>JBBRID010000334.1:0-4734 GCA_038221635.1 Burkholderiales bacterium | reverse complement strand
GCGATTGACGGCGCCTTCCTGATGCCGGTCGAAGACGTGTTCTCGATCTCGGGTCGTGGCACGGTGGTGACTGGGCGGGTCGAGCGTGGCATCGTCAAGGTCGGCGAGGAAATCGAGATCGTCGGTATCACGACGACGCAGAAGACGACCTGCACTGGCGTGGAGATGTTCCGCAAGTTGCTGGACCAGGGCCAGGCTGGCGACAACGTGGGTATTCTGCTGCGCGGCACCAAGCGTGAAGACGTGCAGCGCGGCCAAGTGCTGTGCAAGCCGGGCAGCGTCAAGCCGCACACCCACTTCACGGCCGAGATCTATGTGCTGAGCAAGGAAGAGGGCGGGCGTCACACGCCGTTCTTCAACAACTATCGCCCGCAGTTCTACTTCCGCACGACGGACGTGACCGGAGCGGTGGAGTTGCCGGCGGACAAGGAGATGGTGATGCCGGGCGACAACGTGAGCATCACGGTCAAGCTGATCAACCCGATCGCGATGGAAGAAGGCCTGCGCTTCGCCATTCGTGAAGGCGGCCGCACCGTTGGTGCCGGCGTCGTCGCGAAGATCATCGCGTAAGGAGAGGATTGCCATGAGCACCAAGCAAAAGATCCGCATCCGCCTGAAGGCCTTCGATTACAAGCTGATCGATCAATCGGCACTTGAAATCGTCGAGACCGCGAAGCGCACCGGCGCCATCGTCAAGGGCCCGGTGCCCTTGCCGACGCGCATGCAGCGTTTCGACATCCTGCGTTCACCGCACGTCAACAAGACCTCGCGCGACCAGTTCGAGATCCGCACCCACCAGCGTCTGATGGACATCGTCGACCCGACCGACAAGACGGTCGATGCGCTGATGAAGCTGGATCTGCCTGCTGGCGTTGACGTAGAGATAAAACTGCAATAAGGCTAGAGGGCGACAGCTCGCTGTTGCCGGCCGCCCAACCACTCCGCTTTGAGAGCAAGCGCGCAGCGCCCTGCCCCTCAAGCAACGCCCAAGGGCCCGGCTCCGCCGGCCCAATGGGTGGCGCCCCTCGGGGGCAGGAGCGAAGCGACTGGGGGGCAATATAAAGTCTGCTATACTCGCAGGCTTTTCCGGAATTGCCTTTGCCATTGGCGGAGGTGATCCAAAGTCAGCCCGGCCAATCGATGTCGGGCCCCTAAACAAAAGCTCTTCGCAGAGCTGGAGAAAACCATGACGACCACTAATCCGGGCCATCGCCTGGGATTGTTGGGCCGCAAGGTGGGCATGATGCGCATCTTCACGGACGATGGCGACGCCATTCCCGTGACCGTGCTCGACGTGTCGAACAACCGAGTGGCTCAAGTCAAGACCGCCGAAACCGACGGCTATGCTGCGATTCAGGTGGCATTTGGAGAACGCAAGGCCTCCCGAGTCAACAAACCCGAAGCGGGCCATATGGCCAAGGCCGGTGTTGAGGCCGGGCGGATCCTGAAGGAATTCCGCGTCGCCGCTGAGGTCGCCGCCGAATACAAGGCCGGCGCGCAAGTGGGCGTGGGTCTGTTCGCGGTCGGCCAGTTGGTCGACGTGCAGGGCACCTCGATCGGCAAGGGCTTCACCGGCACGATCAAGCGTCACAACTTCAAGTCGCAGCGCGCGTCGCACGGCAACAGCCGTTCGCACAATGTGCCGGGCTCGATCTCGATGGCACAGGATCCGGGTCGCGTGTTTCCGGGCAAGAAGATGTCCGGTCAGCGCGGCGACGTGACCAAGACGACACAAAACCTCGACATCGTCCGCATCGACGAAGCGCGCCAGCTGATGCTGGTTCGCGGCGCGGTGCCGGGTGCGAAAAACGGCCACGTGGTCGTGCGCCCGGCGATCAAGGCCAAGGCCGTCGTCGAGCCGAAAGGAGCCAACTGATGCAGCTCGAGCTCCTCAATGATCAAGGGCAGTCGGCCTCTCAGGTCGATGCTCCAGATACCGTTTTCGGTCGTGAATACAACGAAGCGCTGGTACACCAGGTCGTCGTTGCCTTCCAGGCCAATGCGCGTCAAGGCACCCGGGCTCAGCTCGACCGTGCCGAAGTCAAGCACTCGACGAAGAAGCCGTGGCGCCAGAAGGGCACCGGTCGTGCCCGCGCCGGCATGACTTCGTCGCCGCTGTGGCGTGGAGGCGGTCGGATCTTCCCGAATCGCCCCGACGAAAACTTCACGCAGAAGATCAACAAGAAGATGTATCGCGCCGGCATGGCTGCGATCCTCTCGCAGCTGGCCCGCGAAGGCCGGCTGGCCGTTGTCGACAGCTTTGGCGTGGATTCGCCGAAGACCAAGCAGCTGGCTGCCAAGTTCAAGGCCATGGGTCTTGACTCGGTGCTGGTGATTGCCGACACGGTTGACGAGAACCTGTTGCTGGCTTCGCGCAACCTGATCAACGTGCTGGTGGTCGAGCCGCGTTACGCCGACCCGCTGTCGCTGGTGCACTACAAGAAGGTGTTGGTCACCAAGGCTGCCATCGAGCAACTCAAGGAGATGCTGGAATGAGCCCCGTCAAATTCGCCGAAAACCGCCTGGCCCAGGTGCTGGTCGCGCCAATCGTTTCCGAAAAAGGAACGATGACGGCCGAGAAGCACAACCAGGTGCTGTTCAAGGTTCTGCGTGACGCCACCAAGTCCGAGATCAAAGCAGCCGTTGAGCTGTTGTTCAAGGTCGAGGTCGAGTCGGTGCAGACCCTCGTTCAAAAGGGCAAGGTCAAGAAATTTGGCCGTTCCATCGGCCGCCGCGATCACGTCAAGAAGGCGTATGTGTCGTTGAAGGCGGGGCAGGAACTCAACTTCGTTGGGGAGGGCGCGTAATGGCCGTCATCAAGATCAAACCGACCTCACCAGGCCGTCGTGGCATGGTCAAGGTGGTGCACTCGCACTTGAACAAGGGCAAGCCGGAAGCGTCGCTGCTCGAGCCGCAGATGCAGAACGCCGGCCGCAATCACAACGGTCACATCACGATTCGCCATCGCGGCGGTGGGCACAAGCACCATTACCGCGTGATCGATTTCGTTCGCAACAAGGACGCCATCCCGGCAAAGGTCGAGCGCATCGAATACGACCCGAACCGCACCGCGCACATTGCGCTGGTTTGCTACGCAGATGGTGAGCGTCGCTACATCATTGCGCCGCGCGGACGGGACGTGGGTGCGACGATCATGAGTGGTGCCGAGGCCCCGATCAAGGCGGGCAACACGCTGCCGATCCGCAACATTCCGGTCGGCTCGACGATCCACTGCATCGAGATGCTGCCTGGCAAGGGCGCGCAAATTGCACGTTCGGCTGGTGCTTCGGTGACGCTGCTGGCCCGCGAAGGCATCTACGCCCAGTTGCGGCTGCGCTCGGGTGAGGTTCGCAAGATCCACATCGATTGTCGCGCAACCATCGGCGAAGTCTCCAACGAAGAGCACAGCCTGCGCCAGTACGGCAAGGCCGGTGCGATCCGCTGGAAGGGCATTCGCCCAACGGTGCGGGGCGTCGCGATGAACCCGGTCGATCACCCGCACGGAGGCGGCGAAGGCCGTACCGGCGAGGGTCAGGTTCCGGTCTCGCCTTGGAACACCATGACCAAGGGATACCGCACGCGCAGCAACAAGCGTACGCAGACGTTCATCGTCTCGCGTCGCAAGAAGTAAGCAGGGCTAAAACATGACCCGTTCACTGAAAAAAGGTCCGTTCGTCGACAACCACCTGCAAGTCAAGGTGGAAAAGGCGGTTGCGACCAAAGACAAGAAGCCGATCAAGACCTGGTCGCGCCGTTCGACCATTCTTCCCGATTTCATCGGTGTGACGATTGCCGTGCACAACGGCAAGCAGCACGTTCCGGTGTATGTCACCGACCAGATGGTTGGCCACAAGCTCGGTGAATTTGCGCTGACGCGCACGTTCAAGGGCCACCCGGCCGACAAGAAAGCCAAGAGATAAGGACGCCACGATGGAAACCAATTCAATCGTTCGAGGTGTTCGGCTGTCGGCTGACAAGGGCCGTATTGTTGCGGACATGGTTCGCGGCAAGAAGGTCGATCACGCGCTGAACATTCTGGCCTTCACGCCCAAGAAGGCCGCCGGCATCATCAAGAAGTGCCTGGAGTCGGCGATTGCCAATGCCGAGCACAACGACGGTGCTGATATCGATGAGCTGAAGATCAAGACGATCTTCGTCGAACAGGGCGCGACGCTGAAGCGTTTTTCCGCACGGGCCAAGGGCCGCGGCAACCGCATCAGCAAGCCGACCTGTCACATCTACGTCACCGTCGGCAACTGAGATGATGACGCCCCCACACTCACTTCGTTCGTTGCCCCCCGAGGGGGCGCATCAACGTCTTCGGACGGCCGTGCGCCGCTGACAAGGAACACCATGGGACAAAAAATCCATCCGACCGGTTTCCGTCTGCCCGTGACGCGGAACTGGGCGTCGCGCTGGTATGCGAACAACCAGAACTTCGCCACGATGCTGGCAGAAGACCTGAAGGTGCGCGAATACCTGAAGGTCCGCCTGAAAAGCGCCGCCGTTTCGCGCATTCTGATCGAACGCCCGGCCAAAAACGCGCGCATCACCATTTTCTCGGCACGTCCGGGTGTGGTGATCGGCAAGAAGGGCGAGGACATCGAGAACCTGAAGGCCGAACTGACGCGCCGTCTTGGCGTGCCGGTCGCAGTCAACATCGAGGAAGTGCGCAAGCCTGAAATCGATGCGCAACTGATTGCCGACAGCATCACCCAGCAGCTCGAGAAGCGG
>JBBRID010000333.1:0-4744 GCA_038221635.1 Burkholderiales bacterium | reverse complement strand
CAGACATCGGTTCGGGCATCGCCCGCTTCTTCTCCGGGTTCCCGGCGTCGCACCTCATACGGCCGTTCCTCGATGACCTCGACACCCATGTGCTCGAGCATCGGCAGGCTTTCCGACAGCGGTGCCAATTCGTCGGCACGCAGCAGCTTGAAGCGCAAGCGGCCCGGCGGCGCTTCGAGCGGCACGTACAGGCTCATTGCGAGCGAATCGCTGCCTTTCAGCGATTCCATCAATTCGATGTCGCGCACCGCCAGTCGTGGGGAATGCTCTTCGCGGTATCCGGCCGAAAAACCGTCGGCATATCGATGATGCAGCGAATTGCCCTGTTCCTCGCCATGGGCCTCAACCAGCGCATCAAGCAACTCGTCTTCCCAGCGCCGGGCGATGTGAACGATCTTCCGCTCCAGCACGCGATCATCGACTTCAGGCCGGGTACCACTGCGCATGCGCACGACGATCAATACCCGGGCCAGTGGCGAGTCGGAGAACTGAACCGAAAATTCCGACGACTCGCCGTGCAGCACTTCGCTCAGCATCTTCTGCATGCGGGTGCGAATGTCGGTGTTGTAGTTCTCGCGAGGCACGTAAACCAGGCACGAGGCGAAGCGTCCGAAGGCGTCGCGGTGGACGAACAGGCGCGTGCGCTGGCGCTCTCCCAGACGCAGGATGCCGACCGCGGTCGGGTACAGATCCTCGACCTCGATCTGGAACAGCAAGTCGCGCGGAAACTGTTCGAGGATGGTCGCCAATTCCTTCGCGGCGTGGCTCTTCGGCAACAGGGCGGCGCGGTCCATCACCATCTGCACTTTGCGGCGCAGCAGCGGAATATCGGCCGCCTTGGCGCTGTAGGCAATCGACGTATACAGGCCCAGGAAGCGGCGTTCGCCGATCACCTTGCCCTGCTCGTCGAAACGCTTGACGCCGATATAGTCGAGGTGGCCGGGTCGGTGCACGGTGGCGCGGGCGTTCGATTTGGTCAACAGCAACACGCGCACCTCGCGTGCCTGCGCACGAACCTCGGGTGGCAATGCCGCGAAAGAAGCCGAAGGCGCTGCCTGACTCGGCGAGGCCCGCAGGATGCCCAGCCCGGAGCCCGGAATCACGCGCAGCGCTTCGCCCTGGCCCTCATCGACCAGGTCGTAATCGCGCTGCCCCAACAGCGTGAAATTGTCGTCGGCCAGCCACTGCAAAAACTCCAGGTCTTCGGCCAGGTCCTCGGGTCGCACTGGAGGCGGGCGCTGCTTCAACTGCGCGACGGTGTCGATGACCGTCTGCCGCATCGGTTTCCAGTCTTCGACTGCAGCGCGCACATCGCCGAGGATTCTCGCCAGCCCGTCGTGCAATTCGGTCAGCCGTGCCGGATCGGTGCGTCGATCGACCTCGACGTGAATGAACGATTCGAGCCGGCCTTCCGGCTCGTCGGGCCGTGCCGCGACGCCAACCATCTTGTGATCGGCATCACGTCTGATACGCATCACCGGGTGCGAAATCAGGTGCAGCGTCAAGCCGAGCCGGTTCACCTCCATCGTGATCGAGTCGACCAGGAAGGGCATGTCGTCATTGACGATCTCGATCACGGTGTGGGTCGATTGCCAGCCGTGTTCTTCCAGCCGCGGGTTGTAGACGCGCAGCTTGGGTGCGCCGCCCGCGAACACGCGTGCAAAGTGCCAGTGCGACAAGGCGGCGCCATACAGATCGATGAGCGAGCGCTCGACCAGATCCTCCGGCGCAACCTGGCCGTAATACTGGCGAGCAAACTCTGCAACCTGGCCAGCTTGCTCGGCCGGCAGTTTCGCCTTGATTCGCTCGTCCAGAAGGGCCAGCAACTCCAGCGCGCCAGCGGTTTCGCGGTCGATGTCGGTCGGCTTATTGGCTTTGGTCACATCGAGTCTCCTGTTCTTGTTTGAGGATCTGTCGTCCGCCACATGGTGCGCAGGTGAAGGGGCAGGACCGAACCTGCAGTATCGGCCATCGCCGTGACGCAATTTTTGAGGTTCCGAGGGTAGCGCGTTGCGCGTCTGCGCGCGAGCCCGATCGGCGACAGCGGCACACCGATGGACGCCGACGCGCGACTGTATTGCGAACAGGGGATTCAGGGCTGCTCTACGGATGCCGGCCAGAGTCTGGAGCTGGAGCGTCGGGGCGGCTTGGCACATTTTGCTCCGTGTCCCCAGACGCACTCTTGAACGTCGGCGTCTCCTCCTCTACCTCCGCAGAATGTACCAAGCTGCCCCGACGCTCAGGCACGAGAGAGGCGCGCAGTGGTTGAGAGAAACGTCTTCGAACGACCAGCCGCTTCTGCCGGGGACGGCAGGCGGGCGGATGCCGGAAGTAGAGGAGGAGACGCCGCCGTTCAGGCAGGCGTCGGGGGACATGGAGGCATCCGCCCGCCTGCCGTTCCCGGCCTGCTCAAGCAGACGAAGGCCACATAGACCTTCCCCCAAGCAGGAGACAGAGACTACTTCTTGGAGTACTTGTTGATCAGCGCCTCAGCCTCGCCAGCCAGCTTCGGCCCGTCGATGCCTTTTTCGGCAACTTCCTTGTACCAGACAGCGCGAACGCCGGCTGCTGTCCGCTGCCAGCGCGCGGTTTCGGCGGCATTCAGCGTGATGATGTTGTTGCCGGCCTTCTGCGCCAGCGCCAGGCCGGCCTTGTCACCCGCGTCCATCGCACGGCCGAACATCGCGGCGGTTTCAATCCCGCTGTTGGCATCGATCACCTTCTTCAGGTCGGCCGGCAGCTTGTCGTAGGTCCCGCGATTCATCGCAAACATGAAGGTCTGTGTGTACAGGCCCTTGTCACCGGTGAAGCCGGTATGGTTCTTTACAATCTGCTGCACCTTGACCGAAGGAACGACTTCCCAGGGAATGGTCGTCGCCTGAATCACGCCCTTCGACAATGCCTCGCCGACCGCCGGCACCGGCATGCCCACCGGCACCGCACCGAGTTGCTCGAGCATGATGTTGATGACGCGCGAGCCGCCCCGGACTTTCATGCCCTTCAGGTCTTCGAGCTTGTTGACCGGATCCTTGCTGTGGATCAGGCCGGGGCCGTGGACGTGTACCGCAATCAGCTTGACATCCTTGAACTCATCGGCGGCGTACTTTTCGACGAAGGCCTGGAAGGCGCGTGATGCGGGCTCGGCTGCGCCACTGCTGAACGGCAGCTCGAAGGCTTCGGCCTTCGGAAAGCGGCCTGGGGTATACCCGAGGACCGTCCAGATTATGTCCACCACGCCGTCCTTGGCCTGGTCGAAAAGATCGGACGGTTTGCCGCCGAGCTGCATGCTCGGGAATTGCTGGATCTTGATCCGCCCGCCACTTTCTTTCTCGACCTTCTCCGCCCAGGGTGCAATGGCCTTCGCCGGAATGGTTGCCTGTGCGGGCAGCAACTGGTGCAGGCGCAGGGTCACGTCGGCCGCGCTGGCGTAGGGAACCGCTGTCAGAGCCAGCAGGGCTCCGAAGATCGGCTTGAGCAAAATTTTCATGGCTTGTCTCTGCGATGGAATGGGAAATATCATCAACGCGGAGGTGGCCGATTTCGACGACAGCACCGCCAATCCGGCTGTGGGATAACCCCAGGCGCCGTCGCGCCATACACTTGGATGGAAACGCCATCGGGCGCCCGGGCGACACTGCCACCGACCATGGCAAACCTCGATCGGAACATGATCGACCCTGGGACATCGCCAGCATGAACGACATCTACCAGACCCCCGAACACGAGCTGTTGCGTGATCAGGTGGCGCGCTTTCTGGCGCGTGAAGTCGAACCTCACGCACAGGCATGGGAGGCCGCCGGCAAGGTGCCGCGCGAGGTCCTGCGCAAGATGGGCGATGCTGGCCTGCTGGGCATGATGTACGAAGAACGCTACGGTGGAAGCGCCGCCGATGCGCTGGCCAATCTCGTCTTTGCCGAGGCCTTGTCACAGTCGACCTTCGGCGGCTTCATCATCACGGTGCTGGTTCATACCGACATGGCCAGCCCACACCTGCACCATGCCGGCAGTAATGAGCAAAAGTCCCGCTGGATGCCTGGCATCACGTCGGGTCGCACCATCACGGCTGTGGGAATCACCGAGCCGGGCGCAGGCTCGGATGTCGCCGGCATTCGCACACGTGCGGTACTTGATGGCGAGCATTGGGTGATCGATGGCAGCAAGCTGTTCATCACCAACGGCGTCCATGCCGATCTGTATTTTGTCGCCGCGCGCACCGGCACGGCACGGCACGGCATCTCGATGTTTGCCGTCGAGCGAGGCACGCCCGGATTCAGCGTCGGTCGATCACTCGACAAGACCGGCTGGCGCTCGTCGGATACGGCCGAGCTGGTTTTCGAGAACTGCCGCGTCCCGGCTGCCAACCTGCTCGGGGAGCAGGATCGCGGATTCCAGGCGTTGATGAAGAATTTTCAGACCGAGCGCATTGCACTCGCCGCGATGGCGGTTGGGCACGCCGGGCAGGCCTTGCGCCTGACGCTCGACCATGTGCGCGATCGGCAGGCTTTCGGTGCAACGCTGTTCGACAAGCAGGTGATCCGCCAGCGGCTGGCCATGCTCGATGCCAAGGTGCGGGCGACACGACAATACATGTACCACTGTGCATGGCGCGTGACCCAGGGACACGATGTGGTGCAGGATGTCTCGCTGCTGAAAGCCTTCAGCGGCGAGATGGTCAACGAGGTGGTACAGACCTGCCAGCAGTTCCACGGCGGCATGGGCTACATGATCGGTTCGCCGATCGAGC
>JBBRID010000332.1:0-4750 GCA_038221635.1 Burkholderiales bacterium | reverse complement strand
GCCAATGATCAACCGTACTGCATCAACCGATACCCACGACCAATTGCGCGCCGGCGCCGCAGTGTTGCTGTTGCCGTGGCTGGTCTGGGCCTCTCATTTTGCGTTCTGCTACGTCTGGATTGCGGTGCGCTGTGAAACCGTCCAGGCCAGTCGTCAATGGGCCGGCCTGCCTGCTGTAGAGGTCGGACTCTGGATCGCGTCGCTGGTCGCTCTCGGGCTGCTCGGCGGGATGCTGGTCTACGCGATTGTCGCGCGGCGACGGCGACAACCGATCGCGGGCCTGTCGCCATCGATCGGCATTGGTTCAGCCGCGCTGGCACTGGTCGCGACGCTGTGGTCGACCGTGCCGATGGCGCTGCTGCCTGCGTGCGGGCATTTGTAGCGATCCGCTATTTCAACAACTGCACCGAGCCGTTCACCGAAACGGTGACAGTTGCCTTGCCCGCTTCGACCGGCAAGGCTTCGTCCGATGCCTTGGACACGGCCATGGCGCGCATTTGCGGCGCGTATTCCCGGGGCGTGTTGGCGGAGATGTTCACTTCGCGGATCACATAACTGCTGAAACCAAACAGCTTGGCGGCCTCAACGGCCTGTTCTCGGTAATTGCCCACCGCTTCGGCGGTCACGCTCGATTCAGCCTTCTGGCGCTGTTCGCGCGACAGCCCGTACGACACGCGGGCGATGCTCATCGTCGTGATGCGGCCGGTCAGTTGGGCAATGGTGCCCATGTCGCGGCCTTCGATGATCAGTTCGGTGCTGCCCTGCCAACCATTCGTCTGTCCCTTGGCCGTGTAACGCGGCGAAAGCGAAAAATTGCCAGCCTGCAACTCGACCTGACCCGGCTTTGCCGCCTTGCGCGCCTCCTGCAGCGCCGCATCGAGCGCCTGCTTCAGCGCCGTCTGGATGCTGCCGGCCTCGCTGCCTTCGCGTTGCGTCGACAGTGTCACGCTGATCCAGTCCTTCGCGACATCGGTACTGGCACTTGCAGACAGGTTGACGACGCCTTGCGGCGGTGCGGTCTCGGCCCGTGCGGTTGCGCCGGATGAAAAGGCGAATACTACGGCGCTGCCGATGAGTGCGTGGCGGACGGCCCACTGTGTCTTGATCATGAAATCGGTCTTTCGGAGAGTTCGTTGTAGGACTTGGAGAGAAATCCGGCGCCAAAGCTCCGTTCGATTACGCAGAGTTGTAACAGATGGTCAAATCGGCCAAAAACGGCTGTTTTCGCTGCGCAGAATCGGGTCTGTTACATATTCAGGATTGGTCTCATGTCCACAGTTCCCGCCAACCGCGTCGATCGCATCGTCATCGTCGACGATGACGCCCGTATTCGAGATCTGCTGCGCCGGTACCTGTCCCAGGAAGGTTTCGACGTCCTGCTGGCAGAAGACGCCCGAGCCTTGAATCGACTGCTGACCCGTGAAACCATCGATCTGATCGTGCTCGATCTGATGCTGCCGGGCGAGGACGGCTTGTCGATCTGCCGCCGGCTGCGCGCCGCCAACGACCGTACGCCGATCATCATGCTCACCGCCAAGGTCGAGGATGTCGACCGGATCGTTGGCCTCGAAGTCGGTGCCGACGACTATCTGCCCAAGCCTTTCAATCCGCGCGAGCTGCTGGCGCGCATCCACGCCGTGCTGCGACGCAGGCCGGCACTCGAAGCGCCCGGCGCGCCGTCGAAGGACGCGATGACCGTCACCTTCGGGCCGTTCGAATTCGACTTGGCGCTGCGCCGCCTGTCGAAGGACGGAGAAGTGTTGGCGTTGACGACCGGTGAGTTCTCCATGCTGAAGGCGCTGGTTCGACACCCGCGCCAGCCGCTGTCGCGCGACAAGCTGGCGCAACTGGCCCGCGGACGCGAATTCGAGCCCTTCGATCGCAGCCTCGATGTGCAGGTCTCGCGGCTGCGCAAGATGATCGAACCTGATCCGGCCCAGCCACGTTATATCCAGACCGTTTGGGGTGTCGGTTATGTCTTCGTCCCAGACGGCGTTGCCTGAGTCGGTGCGGGGCCCCGACGCTCAGCTCCCCGTCGGCAGGATCGGCCGACACGGCAAGGCGGGGGCGGCGGCAAAAAGGCCGTCCAAGCCGCGTTCCACCAACCGCAGAACGCCGAACCGGGTTGCGCTGAGCCTGTTCTGGCGCACCTTCTTCCTGCTCGCGGTGTTGCTGGCCGGAGGTGTCTTCGCGTGGACCCAGACCTTTCGGGCGCTGGAGGACGAGCCGCGCGCCGCCCAGGCCGCGCAGCAGATCGCCAGCCTCGTGAATTTGGCCCGCGCCGTATTGACCACGGTGGACGGCATCAACCGGGTTGCGCTGGTCAAGAGCATGTCCGATCCGGGCAGCATCAAGCTGACGCCGCGCGAACCGGCCGACCGCTGGACGGTTTACGAGAAAGATCGCTTCACGCGCGCCACTGGCGAGGCCTTGCGCAAGCGGCTCGGTCCCGACACGCTGGTTGCCAGCGCCGTCAACGGCACGCCAGGCTTGTGGGTCGGATTCACGCTGGACAAGGATCCGTACTGGATACTTGCCAACTCGTCGCGCCTGTCGTCGATGGCGACTGGCACCTGGCTGAGCTGGATCGGGATCGCACTGCTGGCCACCGCGCTGGGTTCGGCAGCGGTGGCGCGACTCATCAACCAGCCATTGCGTGATCTGTCGTCGGCGACCAGCCGGATACGCGGCGGCGAATACGATTCACGGCTCGACGAAACCACGCTGACCAGCGAGATTCGCGAAGTCAACATGGGCTTCAACCGGATGGCGCGCGAACTGGCCAAGGTGGAAGAAGACCGCGCGGTGATGCTGGCTGGCATTTCGCACGATCTGCGCACGCCGCTGGCCCGGCTTCGGCTGGAAACCGAGATGAGCGTGCAGGACGAGGAGGCGCGCCGCTACATGGTGTCTGACATCGCCCAACTCGACGCCATCATCGACAAGTTCATGGACTATGCCCGACCGGGGCAGGTCAAGCTGATGCCTGTCGATCTGGCGGCACTGGTCGAGCGTGAGATGAGCAATTTTCGCGAACCCAACCAGATCCGCATCGAATCGCGGGTTTCGCCGCAGACCATCGTTCTGGCCGACGAGACCGAGTTGTCGCGCGTGCTGCAAAACCTGTTCGAGAACGCGCGCCGCTATGGGCGCAATGGTGATGATCAGGTGGCGAGGGTCGAGGTCAGCGATGCGCGCCATGGTGGCGGCGTCACCTTGACGGTGCGCGATCATGGCAGCGGAGTCGATCCCAGCAAGCTGCACCAGCTGGCGACACCCTTCTATCGTGGCGACGTGGCGCGTACTGCGGCAACTGGCGCGGGTCTGGGCCTGGCGATCGTCGACAAGGCGGTGCAGCGCATGGGCGGCCAGCTGGAGATGCTCAACGCCAGCGGCGGCGGCCTGTTGGTCAATGTCCGTCTGAGAAAAGCCGCCTGATATTCAAGCTTGAACGGCTCCGATCAGAAGACACACGGCGCGCACCTCGATCGCCTCGCCGAGACCGACCGGTCCCATCTTCTCGGAGGTCTTCGCTTTCACGTTGAACTGATCGACATCGAGCTTCAAAGCCTGCGAAACAGTCTGACAAATCTTCGCCAGGTGCGGCGCGAGCTTTGGCGCCTGCGCCACGATGGTCGAATCGATGTTGCCGATCTCCCAACCGGCAGCCCGAACCCGGCGAGCGGCTTCCGCCAGCAAAGCCAGCGAGTCGGCACCCTTGAAGCGCGGATCGGTATCAGGGAAATGCTGCCCGATGTCGCCCAATGCGGCCGCACCGAACAAGGCATCGGTGATGGCATGACACAAGGCATCGGCATCCGAATGGCCCATCAGGCCATGGCTGTGCGCGATGGTCACGCCGCCGAGGATCAGCGGCCGACCGGTGACGAGCGCGTGGATATCCCAGCCCTCACCGATCCGGATCTTCGGCAATGTCGGTGGCGTCGGCGTGTCTGGCATCGTGGGCGGGCTAGGAGTTGTATCGGTCAATCGAGGTCAATCGAGTCGGTCAATCACGGGTTATCAACAGCCGCTCGGCCATTGCGAAATCGGCTGGAAAGGTGAGCTTCAGATTCTCCGCCGATCCGGGCACGAGCAAGGGCGAATGCCCCATGGCTTCGAGCGCGCTGCTTTCGTCGGTGATCTGCGGGCCTGGCGCGGCCAGCGCTTGGCCCAGCAAGCCGATGCGAAACATCTGCGGTGTCTGCGCCAGCCATTTTCCGCTGCGTGTGATGGTGGCTTGAACCCGGCCTTCGCGTTCTTCTTTGAGCGTATCGGCCAGTGGCAGCGCGAGCAGGCCACCGACTGGATCGTGCCAGCAGGCGTCGATCAAGTGGTCGACTTGCTCGGCGCGAATCAGGCAGCGCGCCGCATCATGGACCAGCACCCAATCGCTGTCGGCGGCGCCGTGCTCGAGCAACGCGACGAGGCCGTTCGCAACGGACTCGGCCCGGGTCGCGCCGCCACACCTGGCGAGCTTGATACGCGAGTTTGTGCCGGCCGGAACATGGCGTTCGAAGTCAAGATCATCGGTCGCGACGACCACCAACAGGGCTTGCAGACGCGCCACTTCCAGCAGCGCGGCGATGGTGTGCACCACCATCGCACGGCCGGCCAACGAAACATATTGCTTGGGCTCGGTGGTGCCCGCACGAGACCCGATTCCTGCACAGGGTATCAAGGCAAAGCAGCGTGGGGTGGTGGCCATGGGAGGGGAATCGATTCGGTGCCGACAGACAGGCTGAATGGC